>CBILOJ010000178.1:0-4413 GCA_966238525.1 uncultured Methylophilaceae bacterium
TGGTGATGCCGGTCGGCGAGCGCCGCAACCGCCAGCAGCTGATCAAGATTACGCGCACCGACGAAGGCGAATTCACCGAGGAGGAGCTCGGCGCCGTCATGTTCGTGCCGCTGATCGGCACCCACGGCTGGGATGCCAAGGACGAAAATCCAACGACACCCGGTGCCCAGACCCAGCGTGAGACACGCAAGTCCTGGCCGATGGATGCACTGGCCGGTCTCATTGCCGAAACCGCCGAGCCTTTGCCTGATTTCAACGACGAGGATTTCGCCCGTCAGTTCGACCGCTTCGGCGACCGCCGCGTGGTGCTGCTCGGCGAAGCCAGCCACGGCACCGCCGAGTTTTATCGCGCGCGTGCGCTGATCACGCAACGGCTCATTGAAAAACACGGCTTCAACATCGTCGCGGTCGAAGCCGACTGGCCCGATGCTGCCGCTGTCGATCGTTATGTGCGGCATCGGCCGGCCGTCGCCCACGCCGAGCCGCCGTTCCGGCGTTTTCCCACCTGGATGTGGCGCAATACCGAGGTCGAGGCGTTCACCGAGTGGCTGCGTACGCACAACGAAACCTTGCCGGCCGAACGTCGTGCCGGCTTTTTCGGCCTCGATATGTACAACCTGTCGGGCTCGATTGCCGCCGTGCTCGATTATTTAAGCCGAGTCGATCCCGAGGCGGCGCGCATCGCACGTGAACGCTACGGCTGTCTGACGCCGTGGCAGAAAGACCCGGCTGTCTACGGTCGCGCCGTGCTGAGCCGGCAATACCAGAAATGCGAGGAAGAGGTGGTGGCGCAACTGCGTGACCTGTTGTCCAGACAACTCGACTATGCGCGCGAGGACGGCGCGCAATTCCTCGATGCGGCGCAGAACGCACGCCTGGTGGCCGCGGCCGAGCGCTACTACCGCGTCATGTACTACGGATCGGCGCAGAGCTGGAACCTGCGCGACACCCATATGTTCGAGACCCTGACCAATATCCTCGATGCGCAGGGACCGCAGGCGAAAGCCGTGGTGTGGGCGCACAACTCGCACATCGGCAACGCCGCCGCCACCGACATGGGTCGCGTGCGCGACGAGGTTAATATCGGCCAGCTCTGCCGCGAGCGCTATGGCGAAGCCGCGGCGCTGATCGGCTTCGGCACCCATAGCGGTACTGTCGCCGCCGCCTCGGACTGGGACGAGCCGATGGAGATCAAGCAAGTGCGCCCGGCGCGCGAAGACAGCTACGAATATCTGGCGCATAGCAGCGAAGTGCCGCGCTTCCTGCTCGACCTCAGGCCAGGCCAGCACGAACTGCTGCGTGAGCGCTTGCGGCGGCCGCGGCTGGAACGCTTCATCGGCGTCATCTATCGACCCGAAACCGAGCTGCAGAGCCATTACGCCGCAGCTTCATTGTCCGAACAGTTCGATGCCTATGTCTGGTTCGACGAAACTTCCGCGCTGACCCCATTGCCCACAGCGCAGCGCGCAGGCGTAGCCGACACCTATCCGTTCGGTCTTTGAGTTCTGCCTGCACAGGCCTTGCGCAGGCAACGATGCGAAGGAGCACAGTGATGCGTAAATTATTCTTGACGATATGCCTGGCCGGCCTGGCTTTGTTCGCCAGTTCACCGGCAGCAGCGGCACCCGTGGATAATGCCGTGCCGCCATGCGACAGTTCGAACAGCACGCAGAAACCGCCTTGCGATGCCGATGCCGGCAGCCTTAAAGTGCCGGCACCGATGCCCAACGAGGACGACAGCGTGGTGCGGCCGCCCGATGCGCCGACCGACGGCTTGCCGCATCCCGGCAAAGCCGATCCTGGCCTGCCGCGGCCGGTACATCCTCCCCAGCCCTAGCTGTCTTGATTGCAGGGCCGATAGCGGCAGCAATGCCGTCTATATGGGCTTGTGCTGCACCTGCAGGGCGGCCAGCATGGCTTCATCCAGCCAGCGCCAGCTGCCGGGCGCGAGATTGTCGGGCAGTGCCAATTCGCCGATGCGGATACGCTTCAGCGCTTCCACCCGGTTGCCGGCCGCCGCCAGCATGCGCTTGACCTGATGGTATTTGCCTTCGGCCAGCGTCAGATGCAGCACGTTGGGTTCGATCTGTACGCAAGCCAGGGCGGCGATGGGCGCGGGCTCATCCACCAGCTGCACCCCGGCCAGCAAGGTCTCGACCAGTGCCGGGTCGGCAGCATGCTTGATGGTCACTTCGTAGATCTTGGGCACCTTCCATTTCGGCGAGCTCATGCGATGAATGAACTGGCCGTCATCCGACAACAGCATGAGCCCCGTGGTGTCTTCGTCGAGGCGGCCGATGCATTGCACGCCGCGTTCGCGCAATGGCGGCGGCAACAGGCTATAGATGCTGGGGTGGTGCTGCGTTTTTTGCGAGCACTCGTAATGCGCCGGCTTGTGCAGCATGAGATAGGCCTGTTCGCGGTACTGCCACGGCTCGCCGCGCACGGTGAACTGCAGCCCAACCGGGTCGAACTCGGCAAAAGGGTCATCGCAAGGCGCGCCGTTTACCGTGACTTCGTGGTGCCGCACCATGACGCGGCAGGCTTTGCGTGTGCCGAAACCCTGGGAATGTAAAAGGCGTTCAAGTTGCATGTATCTGGGAATGGATGGATAGGGGAGCGGCTAGTATAGCTTTCTTCGCTGCCGGAGCTGTGTTGGCCATGGCATGGGGAGGTGCGCAAGCTTTTACGGGCTACGGAAGTAGCTCTGCTGCATGCCGGTATCAGGTGCGCAAACCTTGGGTTTGCACACCCTACGATTACTTACACAACCAACGGTGCCATTTCCAATTCGACATAGGGTTTGCAGCCGCAGGTTGCGAACCCCAACACGTATCTACGGCAGGTGCGCAAGCTTCGCTTGCACACCTGCGATGTATTGCCATTTCAAATGAAGCGAGGAATCTGGTTGTATGGATTCGAGATTTCTCGTTGCACTCGAAATGACAGGGGAGGTGGCGTAGGGTTTGCAACCGCAGGTTGCGAACCATTAAACGCGTATATCTATGGCGGGCGTGCAAGCCTTGGCTTGCACACCCTACTTGCGTTTGAAGGTGACTACGAGTACGTCGCGGAAGGCCGGCAGTGCGGGGTCGATCTGCTCGACCGGCGTTACGCCATGCAGGCAGCGCGCATCGTCGACAATGGCGCTGTCGAAGGGCTGGGCCAGGGTGAAGCTGTCCAGCGGATGCTGGTCGAGGGCGTGCAGTGTGGTGGTGCCGCTGGAAATATTGCTGCGGCGGACCATCATGACCAGTACGAAATCGACCCCGTCGCGGTGTACGCCTTCCGGTGTGGGCTTGCCGTTCTGGCCTTGCTGCGCCTCGATGCGGAACTGATGCAGTTCGATATGCCAGGCAGCTTCGGGCATGAAATGGCCGAATACGCGCTGGCAGAAGCGCAGCACGCTCTGCATGGTGGGACCTTGCACGATGTTTGGCGCAATCGGTGCAAAGTGGCGCGCCAGCCCGCCATTGAGCGGGTTGTAGTCCAGGCTCTGGTAGTGCGGCTGGTGCGGTTCGAGCGTGATAACGCCATGATTGGCTCCAGCGCTCAGGGTGGCATGGCGCCGGCGCCGGTAACGCCCGCCATCGGCCATGTAGGTATCGGCCGGCATGTCTTCCCAGCTCGCCTGGAACTGCGGCCAGTCCGCCAGGCCCGTAGGTGCCAACCCCTGTAACCAGGTTTCCATCGCCGCTGCCGGCGCGAAACTGAAACCGGCGTTTTCGATCTGCCGGCAAAGCGCCTCGAGGCCGGTCAGCGGCGAGTCGTCCTGCATAACGGTGATGGGCGAATTCATAAGCGCAATTATAACTTTGCGCACGGCGCCCATGGCGCTTTAACGTCGCCGGCCACCGGTTATTTTTGCAGCCGTGATACTACCTACAGACCGGGTCCCGGCAGCTTGCGATCGAGGCGGTCGCCGAGCTCGCCCACGTAGGCGGCAAGCGTGTTGCCCGATTGCTCGAGTGCGGCCTGCAGTTCGCGCTCGAGCTGTTCCGTCCGCGCCAGCATGGCTGTTCTGAACTCGACGTTCTGCTGCGCCAGCGTCTGCAGCTCGGCCGACAGGTATTCGCGCAGCTCGGTGAAGCGCGAAGCCTCGGCCTTGTCCGCCAGTTCGCGATGACTGTGCAGTTCGCGTGCATTGCGTCGCGTTTCGAGCAGCACGCTGGACTGCAGGTAGACGATGAATACCAGGAATAGTACGGCCATGAAGGCCATGAGGCCGAGCATGACCAGCCCGAACGGCGCCTGCACTTCGACGACGCCCAGCGACAGCGCAGTCGGTGTGACGAACAGGCTCCAGTTGAGCGCGGCGAACAGCACGACGACGGCCAAGGTCAGCAGCAGTAGAAAGGTGCGGATTTTCATTGTTGTTCTCCTTGTGATGGGGCGTTGGGGGTCATGGCTGGC
>CBILOJ010000179.1:0-4413 GCA_966238525.1 uncultured Methylophilaceae bacterium
AGAGCGGCGACGACGAGGCGCTGGAATCGGCACGCGCCATGATAGAAGAACAGCAGGGACTTTCCCTGGGCGACCGCGAGCGACTGCTGGGCTATCTCGAGGGCGGCGGCAAAATGATTTTGGTCGAGCCCGAGTACAAGCTGACGCCGGAGTCCAAACTGCTCGGCCTGGACGGCCAGAAAATGTCCAAGTCCTACAACAATACGATTTCGCTGCGCGAAAGCCCGGACGTCGTTGCCAAGAAGATCAAGACCATGCCGACCGATCCGGCGCGCGTGCGCCGTACCGACCCCGGCGAGCCGACCAAATGCCCGGTCTGGCATCTGCACGAGGTCTATTCCGACGAGCCGACCAAGGAATGGGTCCTGCACGGTTGCCGTACTGCCGGCATCGGCTGCATCGAATGCAAGCAGCCCGTGATCGATGGCGTGCTCGAAGAGCTCAAACCGATCCAGGAGCGTGCCGCGCGTTACGCTGAAGATCCGACGCTGGTGAAGAACATCGTGGCCGAGGGCTGCGAACGTGCCCGGAAACTCGCGCGCGAAACCATGCGCGACGTACGCGAAGCCATGGGGCTCAATTACTCGTGAAGCATCGCGCATCATGATCGAGACGCCGGTCAGCGCCCGCATCCGCGGCGAGGCGATTGCCGAGCTGCCGCAGGATCTCTATATCCCGCCCGATGCGCTCGAGATCTATCTCGAGGCCTTTGAAGGCCCGCTCGACCTGCTGCTCTACCTGATCCGCAAGCACAACCTCGACATCCTCGATATCCCGATGGCCGATCTGACGCGGCAGTACATGGACTATGTCGACAAGATGCGCGCCGTGTCCGAGCACTTCAAGCTCGAGCTTGCCGCCGATTACCTGCTGATGTCGGCCGTGCTGATCGAGATCAAGTCGCGCATGCTGCTGCCGAAGCCGGCCGAGATCGAACAGGAAGAAGATCCACGCGCCGAACTGGTGCGGCGCCTGATGGAATACGAGGCGATCAAGCTCGCCGCGCAGCGCCTGGACAGCATGCCGCAGGTCGGCCGCGAGCTCAGCGTGGCGCAAGCCTATTACGAGCGCATCGTCGAGGTGCAGCAGCCTACGGTGTCGCTCGACGACCTGATGGCGGCATGGCAGGGCGTACTGCAGCGCGCCAGCCGCTTTCGTCACCACAAGGTGGGGCGTGCCGAACTGTCGGTACGCGAGCATATGAGCCATATCCTGCGCCGGTTGCAGCAGGACGGCATGACCGAATTCTCGGCGCTGTTCGATGTGGCAAGCGAGGGCGTAGCCAAGCTGGTCGTCAACTTCCTCGCCATTCTCGAACTCGCGCGTGAAGGCCTGGTGCGGCTGACGCAGCAGGCAGCTTTTTCGCCCATCTACTTGCAGGCGGCCTGAAACATGCAGACGGAAACGCTGGGCATTGCCCGCATGAAGCAGATTCTCGAAGCGGCGTTGCTGACCAGCGCGCAGCCGTTGTCGCTGGACGATATGCTGCGACTTTTTACCGAGCGCATGGAGCGGGCTACCTTGCGCATGCTGCTCGACGAACTCAAGGCCGACTGGCAGGGACGTACCATGGAGCTGGTCCAGGTGGCAAGCGGCTGGCGCTTCCAGGCACGCGCCGAGTATGCACCGTTCCTGGCGCGGCTCAATCCCGAGCGTCCACAGAAATATTCGCGCGCGGCGCTGGAGACGCTGGCCATCATCGCTTATCGCCAGCCCGTCACGCGCGGCGATATCGAGGAAATCCGTGGCGTCGCCGTCAATCCCCATATCCTGCGCCAGTTGCAGGAACGCGAATGGATAGACGTCGTCGGCCAGCGCGACGTGCCGGGACGTCCGTCGCTGTTCGCCACCACCAGGACTTTTCTCGACGATCTCAACCTGCGTGCCTTGTCCGAGTTGCCGGCGCTGGAGAACTTTACGCCGGCCGAGCTGCCGCTCGACCTCTAGCGCAAGAACGGATCTTCCGGCCCATGTCGCCGGAAGTATTTATTTTTGCGGCGTCCAGTCCTTTATAATGGGCGCTTACCGTTCCAGGCAATTTCCATGGCTCGACCTTTCAAGCAGCAGCGCGATCCCGGCGCAGCCAACCCCAAGACCAAACCTCAAGTCGCCGATCCCGATGCCGTGCCGCAACGGCTGCACAAGCTGCTGGCGCTGGCCGGCCTCGGTTCGCGCCGCGACATGGAGCAGCTGATCGCCAGCGGCCGCGTCACCATCAACGGCAAAGTGGCTGAAGTCGGGGCCGGTGTGGTACCGACCGACGTCGTGCGTGTGGACAGCCGGCCGCTGCGCTTGCCTTTCGAGGCCGAGCTGCCGCGCGTGCTGCTCTACCACAAGCCCGAGGGCGAGATCGTCAGCCAGGACGACCCGGAAAAGCGCACGACCGTATTCGACAAGCTGCCGCGCATACGCGGCGCCAAATGGATCGCCATCGGCCGGCTCGACATCAATACCTCGGGCCTGCTGATCTTTACCACCTCGGGCGAGCTCGCCAATCATTTCATGCACCCGCGCTATGAAGTCGAGCGTGAATATGCCGTGCGTATTTTCGGCGAGCTGACCGAAGGCCAGATGCTGCAATTGACCCAAGGCATCGAGCTCGAAGATGGCCCCGCCAGTTTTGACGCCATCCAACCCCAGGGCGGCGAAGGCAGCAATCACTGGTATCAGGTGACATTGCGCGAGGGCCGTAACCGCGAAGTGCGGCGTTTGTTCGAGGCGTTCCAATTGCAGGTGAGCCGTCTCATGCGCGTGCGCTTCGGGCCGGTCAACCTGCCACCGCGGCTGAAGCGCGGCATGATGCTGGAACTTTCGCCTAAGGAAACTACCGGCTTGCTGGAATGGGCCGGCTTGCCGGTGCCGCGGACGCCGCCGCGCCAGCTGACGGCACGCGAGAAGGATCAGATCGGCAAGACGTTCATGCCGAAGGAACATAAACCGGCACCGGCGCGCAGCGCAGCAGCCAAACCGGCGCCAGGCAAACCAGGTACCGGCAGGACGCCGACGGCGAATCGCCGTATACGCCAGAGCTCGGATATGGCGCCGCCGCGCCAGCAGAAGCGCAGCGACCGTAACCGGGGCCGCGGCTGATGGCGGAAAGGCTGAAACTTTACGTCGATGCCAACTTCCTGAGCCCGTACGCGATGTCGGCCTATGTCGGGCTGCAGGAGAAAGGTCTGCCGTTCGATATTGCCAGAATCGATCTGGGCGCACGCGAGCAGCATGCGCCATCCTACGCCGCCGTCTCGCTGACACGGCGCGTGCCAACATTGGTGCATGGCGAGTTCCGGCTGTCCGAATCTTCCGCAATTACCGAATATCTTGATGAGCGTTTTCCAGCGCCCACGCATGCCGCGCTTTATCCGCAAGCGCCCGAGCTGCGAGCCAAGGCACGCGAAATCCAGGCCTGGCTGCGCAGTGACCTTGCAGCGCTGCGGCAGGAGCGTACCACCGAAGTTGTCTTCAAAGGGTGGCAAGGCAAGCCGCTATCGGAGGCGGCGCAGGCAGCCGCTGCCAAACTCTTTACTGCCGCTACCGTCTTGCTGCAGCATGGCGGACAGAACCTGTTTGGTGCCTGGAGTATTGTCGATGCCGATTTGGCGTTGATGCTCAATCGCCTTGTGCTCAATGGCGACGAAATGCCGTCGCAACTGGCCGACTACGCACGCCGGCAGTGGCAGCGGGATTCGGTCCAGGCCTGGCTCGGACTCGGTCGCCAAGCGCACGCCTCATCGGGCAATCGCTAATCCGTCATTCCAGCGCAAGCTGGAATCCAGCCGCAGTTTGGTTCATCGCATCCTCGCGATGAATCTGCAGTGCCTTCCTACTCGTCGATGCCCAGCAGCTGTTCCTTCGTCAGCAAAAACACGAATTCATTACCGGCCTCGACTTCCAGCCAGGTGAATGGCAACTCGGGATAGGCCTCCAGCAGCGTATCGCGGTTATGGCCGATTTCCACGATCAGCAGGCCGCCATCGTTGAGAAACCCGGCTGCCTCGCGTAACAGCGTGTGCGTGTGATCCAGCCCGGCGTCGCCGCTACCCAGCGCCAGTTGCGGCTCGTTGCGGTACTCCTGCGGCAGCGCAGCCATGGATTCGGCATCGACATAGGGCGGGTTGCTGATGATGAGGTCGTAGGTTTTGCCAGCCAGCGCCGCGAACATGTCCGATTGCACGGCGTGGACGCGGTCTTGCAGCGCGTAATTGGCGATATTGATGTTGGCGACGGCAATGGCATCGGGCGAGATGTCCACCACATCGATATCCGCGTTGGGGAAGGCGTCCGCCAGCAGGATGCCGAGACAGCCGCTGCCGGTACAGATGTCGGCAGCGCTTTCCACCATTTCCGGGTACTCGATCCATGGGCTCAAGCCGTAGTCGAGCAATTCGGCGATGAACGACCGCGGCACGATGA
>CBILOJ010000180.1:0-4412 GCA_966238525.1 uncultured Methylophilaceae bacterium
GCAGCGCGTCATGCTCCATCAGGGCTTCGGGCTCGGAAGGCAGACCGCGCCGCTTGAGATAGGCCGGGGCGGCAAAGAGGCCGATGGAAAAGATGACGATGCGCCTTGCGGCGAGCGTGGCATCGTCCGGCAGGTCACCGGCGCGGATGGCGAGGTCGAAATTCTCGCCGATCAGGTCGACGCGACGCGGCGAAATATCTACGTCGAGGGAAATCTCGGGATAGCGCGCGACGAAGTTGGCCAGCATTTCGGCAATCACATCATTGGCCAGATCGCCGGGCATGGAGACGCGCAGCCGTCCGCTGGGCTTGGCCTGCCGATGCTGGGTCAGCGCCAGCGCCGCCTCGACCTCGGCCGTGACCTGCTGGGCATGGCTCAGCACCGCTTGGCCGAAATCGGTGACGGTGAGCTTGCGCGTCGTACGCAGCAGCAGGCGTTCACCGAGCTGGGCTTCCAGCAGCGAGAGTCGCCGCGACAACGTCGATTTGGGCATGCCGAGCCGGTCGGCGGCGCGACTGAAGCTGCCTTCTTCCACCACACGGGCGAATAGCAGGAGGTCGTTGGGTTCGAGCTGCATAAATATTTTCAAAAATGGAACAATGTTATCCATCATACCCACTTAATCGGCATGGATGGAATAGTTAAAGTGCTTCCAACACGTCAATCACTACGGAGGCATCATGAACATTCTGCAGATCAATTCCAGCGCCCGCGCCGGCAATTCCTATTCCACCAAGCTGGCCAACCGGCTAGTCGAGCACCTGCAGCAAGCAAACGCCAGCGCGCATCTGAGCGTGCGCGATCTGGGCCAAGCGCCGCATCCCATGCTTGATGAATTCGCACTGCAGGCGATCTTTACGCCGGCAGAAACGCGCACGCCGGAGCAGCAACAGCGTGTTGCCCTCGATGATGCGCTGATTGCCGAGATCCAGGCGGCCGATGTCGTGGTACTGGCGGTGCCGATGTACAACTTCAGCATCCCGGCCCAGCTCAAGAACTGGATCGATGCCATTTCCCGCGCCGGCGTCACCTTTCGTTACGGGGCCGAGGGTCCGGAAGGTTTGCTCACGGGCAAGCGGGCCATTGTCGTGCAGACGCGGGGCGGTATCCATCGCAACCTGCCAAGCGATTCGCTGACACCGTATTTGCAGACCTTTCTCGGTTTCGTCGGCATCACCGATGTGCAGTATGTCTTTGCCGAAGGGCTTTCCATGGGGCCGGAGGCGGAGCGCCTGGGCCTGGCGCAGGCCTATGAACAGATAGAGCAAGCCATTGCCTGAAAGAACACAGTTGAAGGAGATCAACATGAACACCGCTAACATCACCAGCAACAGCGTGCGCAATCCGCGACGCGTCGAGCAGATCGTGCTCGGCCAAGCCACCTCGGACGGCGCCGGCGTCAAACTTACCCGCGTGCTAACCCAGCATCTGCATCGCCGGCTCGATCCGTTCCTGATGCTCGATGCCTTCGGCACCGACAATCCGGACGACTACATCGGCGGCTTTCCCGACCATCCGCACCGCGGCTTCGAAACCGTGACTTACATGATAGACGGCCGCATGCGCCATCGCGACAGCGCCGGCAATGAAGGCCTGCTCGAAAGCGGCGGCGTGCAGTGGATGAACGCCGGCAGCGGCGTCATCCATTCGGAGCTGCCCGAGCAGCAGGCGGGCCGTATGGAAGGCTTCCAGCTGTGGCTGAACCTGGCGGCGAAGGACAAGATGTCGGCACCGTGGTATCGCGATATCCAGTCTGCCGAGATTCCGGAATTCTGCACGCCGGAAGGGGTAACGGTGCGCGTGATTGCGGGCGCAAGCCATGGCGTGGCCGGCGCCGTGCAGCGCGAGCTTACTCAGCCGCTCTATCTCGACCAGCACCTGCCGGCCGGCGCCAGCTTTGCACAGGCGCTGGCGCCGGAATTCAACGCCTTTGTTTACGTTTACCGCGGCGAGGTGGAAATCGGCGATCGCCAGGTGCCGCAACAGCGCATGGCGGTGCTGTGGAACGATGAAGCAAGCGATGGCGTGATAGTGAAGGCAAGCACCGACGCCCGCGTCCTGCTCGTCGCCGGCCGGCCGCTCAAGGAACCCATCGTGCAATACGGGCCGTTCGTCATGAATAGCCAGGACGAGGTGTTCCAGGCGCTCAATGACTTCCGCGACGGGCGTTTTTTGGCAGCGCATGTAGGGTGATGCCGTGAGCTGAAGCCGAAAAGCCGGTCGCCGAAGCGGCCGGCTTTTCTTTTGCCGTCTGGCCGGTTTCAGGAATACCTGGCGTAAAGTTCGCTGTCCGCCTTGATTCTCCCCAGGGCTGCGCGAAACAGCTTTTCGCCGGCTGCAAGCATGGCGCTGCTCGGTACGAAGGTCTGCACTTGATAAGGCGGATTGCGGCTGGCGACGAGATAAACGTAATTTGGCAGATGGCCGGTGAGCTGCCGAACGCCCTGCCGGTACATGGCCGCACTCAGGTGATAGCGCTGCATGAGCAAGGTGCGCTGGAACACGGCGAGCGAGGCATCGAACGTGGTCTTGAGCTCGAGGATGATATCCGGCAATACCAGCATGTCCGGGCGGATCTTGCAGCGGATGTGACTCGCTTCGTCGCGCCAGAACAGGCTACGCTCCGGCAGCCCCTCGCTGAGCATGCATACGACTTCAGGCAGTTTCGCCACCTGCGCGCGTATGCCCTCGATCGCCGCCATTTGCATATCGGTCACAAAATGCACCGTTTTGTCCTGCCTGATCAAGGCGAGATCCTCCTGGTGGAACAGGTCAACCTGCCGAACCGGCAACGCGACATATTCACGCGCAAAGCGCTCCGGCTCCAGCAGCGCACAATGTGCGGCCGTGCCGAAATCGAGCTGAGGCGTTGATTCGTGCTGCCGCAACAGGTAGCGCTGTAAATGCAGCGGCGACAGCAATAGACGCTTGAGCCCGGAACTTGAGACATGACAGCGCTCGCCCAGGTATTGCTCGATGCCGATGTCGTGGATGCCGGGAGCGAAGGCCGGCAAGGTTTCCGGGCTGTTCATGCCGGCATTATCGGGTACGCAGCCGCTGGCTTTTGTGCGTGCGCTCATAAAAAGCCTCGGGCTTGGTCCTGACCCAGGCCACGAAGCGCGCCATCTCGGGATGGGCAAGCAAGGCTTCGACTTGGTTATACTGCCGCGCCAGCTCGGTTTCGGTGAACAGCGCGTGAATCTGCCGGTGGCAAATGCGATGCAAATACTCGGTGTGGCGGCCGCCCTTGGACTTCGGCACCAGGTGGTGCGCGTCCTTCTGCGGATCAGGGATGGGCCGCTCGCATAGCGGACAAACCAGCGGCGCCGGCACCAGCATAGTTTCGAGCTGCGCTGCGATCAGTTTGCGGCGTATGAGGCCAGCCATGGTTTATCCATAACACGGGAACATGGGTTTATGACCGCCGTCACGGCGCGCTGATTCCCGGCTTGGCCTGCTCGCTGTCATATAACGTTCGCTGGGCGGCAACTGTGACGCATTTTATGTGACAAACTAGCTAGTCCTATTAGGTAAACATACGCATGTCCCAACTTCAATCAATGTCTGCCGGCTGGAAATTCGACAACTCCTATGCCCGGCTGCCCGCGCGGTTTTACGCCACACAGGATGCCACCCGCGTGCGCGAACCGCATCTCGTCATCTTGAACCGCAGCCTGTGCGAACGGCTGGGTCTGGACGCGGATGAGCTGGCCAGAGGCGAAGGCGCGCTTATTTTCTCCGGTAACGCCCTGCCCGAAGGCGCGAAGCCGCTGGCCCAAGCCTATGCCGGTCATCAGTTCGGCCAGTTCACCATGCTCGGCGACGGCCGTGCGGTGCTGCTGGGCGAGCAGATTGCGCCGGACGGGATGCGCTTCGACATCCAGCTCAAGGGCTCAGGCCCTACGCCGTATTCACGCCGTGGCGATGGGCGGGCAGCGCTTGGACCGATGCTGCGCGAATATCTCATCAGCGAAGCCATGCATGCGCTCGGTATTCCCACGACGCGCAGCCTGGCCGTGGTGGCGACGGGCGAACCGGTCTACCGCGAAGAAGTACTGCCTGGCGCCATCCTGACGCGCGTGGCGGCCAGCCATTTGCGGGTGGGCACATTTCAATATGCATCGGCCCTGAACGATGCGACTGCCTTGAAAGCGCTGGCCGACTATACGGTCCAGCGCCATTACCCCGAGCTGGCCCAGATGGAAAACCCGTATCTTGCGCTGCTGTATGCGGTGATGGATCGGCAGGCGGCGCTGCTGGCGCAGTGGATGCACGTCGGTTTCATTCATGGCGTCATGAACACCGACAACATGGCGATCAGCGGCGAGACTATCGATTACGGCCCGTGCGCCTTCATGGATGTCTACGATCCGGCGACGGTATTCAGTTCGATCGACCGTCAGGGCCGCTAT
>CBILOJ010000181.1:0-4403 GCA_966238525.1 uncultured Methylophilaceae bacterium
TGCGTGATTTCGGCCGCCTTGCCGAGCATGATGGAAGCCGAGCAGTATTTCTCCGCCGACAGCTTGACCGCACGCTCCACCTGCGCCGGATTCAGCCCGGTGCCGGTGACGACAAGATGCACGTGGATGCGCGTGAACACCTTGGGAATTTCGTCGGCGCGCGCAGCTTCGATCTCGGCCACGCAGTCGGTGACGGGCTGGCGTGATTTCTTGAGGATGGTCACGACGTCAAACGAGGTGCAGGCGCCCATGCCGATCAGCAGCATTTCCATCGGCCGCATACCGAGATTGCGGCCACCGGCGTCGGGCGCGCCGTCAAGAATCACGGCATGGCCGGTCTCCGATTCGCCCATGAAACAGACATTCTCTACCCACTTGATCCGTGCTTTCATTGCCCTGCTTTTTCAATCAATCCAATGGAAAAAGCGGCTTGCGCCGCTTCGGATATTGCATGCTTACTTGACGCCGAGCAGCTCGACATCGAACACCAGCGTGGCGTTCGGCGGGATGACACCGCCGGCGCCGCGTGCGCCGTAGCCCATTTCCGGCGGAATGACGAGGGTGCGCTTGCCGCCCACCTTCATGCCGGCTACGCCTTCATCCCAGCCCTGGATCACCTGGCCGGCGCCGAGGAAGAAGACGAAAGGCTCGCCGCGATCGACCGAGCTGTCGAACTTCTGGCCGTGGTGGTCGGCAGCATTGGGGTCGTAAAGCCAGCCGGTGTAATGCACGGTAACGTTGTTGCCGGCTTCGGCTTCGCGTCCCTGGCCAACGACGACGTCCTTCTTGATCAGTTCGCTAGCATTGTTGCTCATCGTGGATTCGTCCTTTGCAGTAGAGGGAGTATCGGCGGTGCATGCGCTCGCTGCCATCAGGGTCAGGAAAAATGCGCTTGCCATCAGGGATGCATGTTTCATCGAAAGCTCCAGTGTTGAAACGGATTAAACGGCCCGGTCGGGCAGATTAGCCATGATACCGAAAATCGGCCGCCGCCGCTCGTACCGGCTCAATGGCGATAGACCCACTCGACTAGCGCATCCTGGGCGTCGCGCGTGTAAGCCGCGCGCGCGTCGTTGGCCATGAATACCACCACCCAGCGCCGTCCGTGCGCATCGAGTACATAACCGGCGATGGCGCGCGTGTCGTCGAGCGAACCGGTCTTGATATGCGCGCGGCCTTCAGCCGGGCTGTCATGCATGCGGCGGCGCAGCGTGCCGTCCACCGACAGGATGGGCAGGGAGGCCATGAACTCGGGCATCGCCGGGCTGGCGTATGCCGCCAGCAATAACGCGCCGAGATGACTGGCGCTGATGCGCTCGACACGCGACAGTCCGGCGCCGTTCTCGATGACGAGCTCGGGAAAGTCGAGCTGCTTGCTCGCCAGCCAGGCTTTGACCGCAATCTCGCCTTCCTCTTCGGCCGCCGGCAGGCCGGAGCTTTCGGCGGCGATGGTCAACAGCAGCTGGCGCGCCATGAGATTGTTGCTGTACTTGTTGATGTAGCGCACGACTTCGCCCAGCGGCCGGCTTTCCTGCACCAGCAGCTGGGCTGCCGTCGGCGGCGTCGCCTGCAGCTGCAGCCCGCCGTCGAAACTGCCGCCAAGTTCTTGCCACAGCTTGCCGAACAGGCCGTAGGCATAGCTCGCGGCGTCGAGCAGGCTGAGTTCGATCGCATGCTCGCCGCAGCTGGCGTAATAGGTGCCGCTGAAGCGGATGCTGACTTCGCGCGCAGGCGTGGCGGCGGCCAGCGGCACCACCTCGTAATCGAGTCCGCTGCGCCATCCCGGGCACGAGGCCGTACTCACCTTCATCTCGTTGACGATGTCGATCTGCGGCAAGGCGGGCTCGGCCGAGATTGCCAGCTGGCCGTCGTGCTGCGGCCGGAAGAAGAAGGTGGTCGACTTGAGATTGGCGAGCAGCGCCGCTGGTGTGGCGTTGTAGGCACGGTAAGGCTCGTTGTCGAAGGCGCCGGGATCGTCAGACCGCGGTGCGAAATAGGTATCGTCCAGCACCAGGTCGCCGCGAATATCGCGCACGCCCAGTTGCCGCAGCCGCCCTAGCAGGCGCCACCAATCCTCCGCCATGAAATAGGGATCGCCATCGCCCTTGAGGATCAGATTGCCGTCGAGCACACCGTCATGCAGTTCGCCATCGGTATAGACCTCGGTGCGCCAGCGATAGTCGGAGCCGAGCAGCTCCAGCCCGGCGTAGGTGGTCAGCAGCTTCATGGTCGATGCCGGATTCATTGCAGCCCCGGCGTTATGGTCGATGGCGGGCTGCGCCTCGTCCACCGCCTGCACGAAGACGGCCACGCTGTCTTCTGCGACGTGCGCATCGCGTAAAGCCTGTGTCACGCTATCCGGCAGCACGGCCTGCGCGGCCGTTGCCCAGAACAGCAGCGCGGTGCAGCAAGCACTGAAGATTATCCGCATACTTATGCCCATTCCGTAATCAGTTGCGCGGTCTGTTCGACCAGCCAGTCCATCTCGGGCTCGTCGATGACGTAAGGCGGCATGAAATAGACGGTGTTGCCGATGGGCCGCAGCAGCAGTCCGCGCTCCAGTGCCGCCTTATAAAAACCGCGTGCAAAATGCGGCTGCTGCGTCGTGACCTCGAAGGCCCAGATCATGCCGGTATTGCGCAGACCGGTAATCGGCAGCTGCGCCAATACACCGAGCCGCCGGTTCATGTAGGCCGCTTTCTCGCGATTGAGGTTGAGCACGTCGTCCTGCTCAAAGATGGCCAGCGTCGCCAGCGCCGCACTGCAAGCCAGCGCGTTGCCGGTATAGCTGTGCGAGTGCAGAAAGCCGCGCGCCGTGTCGTCGTCGTAGAAGGCCTGGTAGATGGCTGCGCTGCACAGCGTGACCGACAACGGCAGGTAACCGCCGGTGATGCCCTTGGATAGACACATGAGATCAGGCCGGATGCCGGATTGCTCGCAGGCAAACAAGGTGCCGGTGCGGCCGAAGCCGACTGCGATTTCATCGGCGATCAGGTGGATGGCGTAGCGATCGCAGATGGCACGGGCGCGGCGCAGATAAGCCGCATCGTACATCGCCATGCCGGCGGCGCACTGCACCAGCGGCTCGACGATGAAAGCGGCGATCTCGGCGTGATGGGCCGCGCAATAAGTTTCCAGCGCATCGGCGCAACGCAGCGCATAGGCTTCCGCCGTTTCGCCCGGCACAGCGAGGCGGGCATCCGGTGAAGGCATCTGTGCGCTGGGGCGCAGCAGCGGCGCATACGCCTGCTTGAACAGCGGTACATCGGTGACCGACAGCGCGCCCAGCGTTTCGCCGTGATAACCCTGCTGCAGGCTGATGAATTGCGTCTTACCCGGCCGGCCGGTGTTCTGCCAATAGTGAAAGCTCATCTTGAGCGCGATTTCGGTGGCAGAGGCGCCGTCCGACGCATAAAAACAGTGGCCGAGTCCGGTCAGCGCCGCCAGTTTTTCCGACAGGGAAACTACGGGCTCGTGCGTGAAGCCGGCAAGGATGACGTGCTCCAGCTGGTCGAGCTGTGTTTTGATCGCGTTCTTGATACGCGCATTGCCGTGGCCGAACAGGTTGACCCACCAGGAACTGACGGCATCCAGATAGCGCTTGCCGTCGCAATCGTAGAGCCAGACGCCCTCGCCGCGTGCAATCGGCACCAGCGGCAGTTGCTCGTGATGCTTCATCTGCGTGCACGGGTGCCAGACCGCCTGCAGGCTGCGCTGCAGCAAAGCGGCATTGGTCATCGGGGTGCCCATCGTGCGTCCGGGCGGTAAGCATTTTTTGAGAACAAGTATTTTTTCAATTTTTAGTTCTGTTTATTCAGGGACATGCAACGGAAATAAAAATGCGGCTCTTGAAAATTGGCTGCTGCGCCCTTATTATTGGCACTCGAAGGGCATGAGTGCTAAAGCACGCCCGAGACAAATTTCGTTGAATACAAATGTGCAGTGAAATCAATTACAAGGAGTAATTCATGAAAATTCGTCCTTTGCATGACCGCGTTATTGTCAAGCGCCTGGAAGAAGAACGCAAGACCGCATCCGGCATCGTCATCCCGGACACCGCCGCAGAAAAGCCTGACCAGGGCGAAATCCTGGCCGTCGGCAACGGCAAGGTGCTGGAAGACGGCTCCGTGCGCAAGCTTGAAGTCAAGATCGGCGACAAGGTGCTGTTCGGCAAGTATGCAGGCCAGGCGGTCAAGGTTTCCGGCGAAGAGCTGCTGGTCATGCGCGAAGAAGACATCATGGGCGTAGTCGAGGATTAATAGCTCGCCGGGCCGATCCCACTATTCATAGCTTAAAGATTTTCAGGAGAAAGATATGGCTGCTAAAGATGTACGTTTCGGCGATGAAGTTCGCCAAAAGATGACCACGGGCGTGAACGTTCTCGCCAACGCGGTCAAGGTTAC
>CBILOJ010000182.1:0-4378 GCA_966238525.1 uncultured Methylophilaceae bacterium
CCATGACGGCGACGAAGGCCGCGCGCAGCGCCACTTCGGTCTTGCCAAAGCCGACGTCGCCGCAGACGAGGCGATCCATCGGCCGGCCCGACTGCATATCGCTGATGACGGCTTCGATCGCCGACAATTGGTCCGGCGTCTCCTCGAACGGGAAGCCTTCGGCAAACGCTTCGTAATCCTGCAACGTGAGCTTGAAGGCGTGGCCCTTGCGTGCCGCGCGTTGCGCGTAGAGGTTGAGCAGTTCTGCCGCGGTGTCGCGGATCTGCTTCAGCGCTTTCTTCTTGGCTTTTTCCCAATGGCCGCTACCGAGACGGTGCAACGGCGCCGATTCGGGCGGGCCGCCGGAGTAGCGCGAGATCAGGAACAGCTGCGATACCGGCACATAGAGTTTGTCGTCGCCAGCGTATTCGAGCAGCAGGAATTCGGTTTCGCCTTCGCCGAGGTCGAGGTTGACCAGGCCGCGGTAGCGGCCCACACCGTGCTGCTCGTGCACCACCGGATCGTTCTCGCGCAGCTCGGACAGGTCCTTGAGCATGCCCTCGGTGTTGCGAGGCCGCTCCTTGTCGCGGCGGCGCTGCTGGCGCACGGTAGCGGCGTACAGCTCGGCCTCGGTGATGACGGCGTAGCCCTTGTTTTCATCGTTGACGAAGCCCGCGTGCAACGGCGCAATACCGAGCATCAGCGTGGCATTGCTGTCGCGGAACGCTTGCCAGCTTTCGCTGATAGCGGGCTGCAGGCCTTGTTCGTGCAGCAACTGCAGCATGGTTTCGCGCCGGCCCAGGCTTTCCGCCGCGATTAGCACGCGGCCAGCATGCTGGTCGAGGAAGGTTTGCAGCTTGTGCAGCGGATGCTCGGCGCGGCGCTCGATGTCGAGCGCCGGCAATCCCGTGGCCTCGCCTGCGGTACTCATCTGAATGCGCGCATAGGCGTGCGTGGCGGCGAAGAAATCCTCGGTCTTGATCAGCAGCCGCTCGGGCTGGAGGATGGGGCGCTCGGCATCATAGGCGAGCAAACGGTAGCGCGACTGCGCATCGGCCCAGAAATTCTGCGCCGCCTGGTCCAGGTTGCCGTGCAGGCACAGCAGCGCGTTCGGCGTTACGTAATCGAGCAGGGTGGCCGTTTCTTCGAAAAACAGCGGCAGATACCATTCGATGCCGCCGCTGGCGACGCCTTTGCTCACATCCTTGTAGATGCGGCTGCGGGAGGGGTCGCCCTCAAAGGTTTCGCGGAATTGCTGGCGGAAGCGCGCGATGCCGGCTTCGTCGAGCGGGAATTCGCGCGCCGGCAGCAGGCGAATCTCGCCGACCGGATACAGGCTGCGTTGCGTATCGACGTCGAAGGTGCGGATGGTTTCGATTTCGTCGTCGAACAGATCCAGGCGGTAAGGCAAGGCACTGCCCATGGGGAAGAGGTCGATGAGGCCGCCGCGTACGCTGAATTCGCCCGGGCTGATGACCTGGTTGACGTGATGGTAGCCGGCTTCGGCGCATTGCGTGCGCAGCGCTTCGACATCGAGGCGCTGGCCTTTCTTCAGCATGAAGGTGTGGGCGGCCAGATAGGATTGCGCCGGTAATCTCAGTAATGCCGTGCTGGCCGGCACGATGATGACGTCGCAAGCGTTCTGGCTGATCTGATACAACGTGGCCAGGCGTTCCGAAATCAGGTCCGGGTGCGGCGAAAAATGATCGTAGGGCAGGGTTTCCCAGTCCGGCAGCAGGTTGACGCAGAGTTCGGGCGCAAACCAGGGGATTTCTTCGAGCAGCCGTTGCGCCTCGAAGGCGCTGGCGGTAACGATCACCAGGGGCTGTCTGGTTTTGGCTGCTGCCAGTTGCTGGCCGAGCTGTGCGAGCGCCAGGCTGTCCTTGCCTGCGGCAAGGGAAGGAATGCGTGCGGACTGGCCGGGCGCCGGAATGGGCATGGGAGACTGCATGTAAAACCGATAGGATGTAGAGCGCTCTATTATAGCGCGTTGCGTCCGGGCATCGGCCAGGTGGGGCCGGGCGCCAAGGCGGCACGCGAGATTGTTACGACAGGATTGGCCGCGGCTCGAACCGGGCAGGCCGCGGCTACGGAAATCCGATTAACGCTGTCCCAGCAGCTGGCTGATCTGGGATTCGGCCGCTTGCCAGTATTCCACCGGGTTGCCGTTGAAATTGTTGCGCTCGGCCATGAAATAGGCGGCCACTTCGGTCATTCGGTAACGCTCTTCAGCGCTCAGCTCGCGCGGCATGTCGGCTTGCTCGAGCGCATCGGTTTTTTTCGCTTTGCTGCTACGGGAAGAGGCAGGTTTTTTGGTGGCGGCGGACGGGGCGGTACTTGCTTTTTTCGATACGGTGCGCCGAAGTTTCGATGCGGATGGATGTTCGGGTGCAGCCATTTCAGTTCCTTTCGTCAAGAGACTTCCATGCAGGCAGACTGGGGCAGGTCGCCCCGTCTGTAGCGGGGCGCTGGCCCCTGAATCCATCTTATTAAACCGTTCCGCCTACCGTCAAGCCATCTATGCGCAGAGTGGGCTGGCCGACGCCGACCGGCACGCTTTGGCCTTCCTTGCCACAGGTGCCGACGCCGGAATCGAGGCGGCTGTCGTTGCCGATCATCGAGACGCGCGTCAACACGTCGGGGCCGTTGCCGATCAGCGTGGCGCCCTTGACCGGGTAAGTCAGCTTGCCGTCCTCGATCATCCAGGCTTCGGCTGCCGAGAACACGAACTTGCCGCTGGTGATGTCGACCTGGCCGCCGCCGAAATTGACGGCATAGAGGCCTTTCTTCACCGACTTGATGATCTCCTCGGGCGCCATGCCGCCGTTGTACATATAGGTGTTGGTCATGCGCGGCATCGGGATGTGGGCGTAGGATTCGCGCCGCGCATTGCCGGTCAACGGCATGCCCATGAGGCGTGCGTTGAGGCTGTCCTGAATATAGCCGCGCAGGATGCCGTCCTCGATCAGCACGGTTTTCTGCGTCGGGTTGCCTTCGTCGTCGATGTTGAGCGAGCCGCGCCGGTCGGCAATTGTGCCGTCATCGACCACGGTGACGCCAGGAGCGGCGACGCGCTGGCCGATCTTGCCGGCGAAGGCCGAGCTGCCCTTGCGGTTGAAGTCGCCTTCGAGTCCGTGGCCGATGGCTTCGTGCAGCAGGATACCGGGCCAGCCGGCGCCGAGCACCACGGTCATGCTGCCGGCCGGGGCCGGGCGCGCATCGAGATTGGTCAGGGCCTGGTGCACGGCTTCGCGCGCATAGTTCTGCAGCACGTCGTCGGTGAAATAGCTGTAGTCGAAACGGCCGCCGCCGCCGGCCGACCCTTGTTCTCGCCGACCGTTGGCTTCGGCGATGACCTGGATCGACAGCCGCACCAGCGGCCGGACGTCGGCCGCCATCATGCCGTCGTGGCGCGCCACCATGACGACTTCGTATTCGGCGGCCAATGAAGCCATGACCTGCGTCACGCGCGGGTCTTGCTGACGCGCCAGGGTTTCCAGCCGTTCCAGCAGCCTGACTTTGGCTTCTGCGCTCAAGGAGGCGATCGGGTCGTTCGGCAGATAAAGCTGCGGCGCCTGCTGGCGCTGGAAAGCCTGGGTCGCATACTCGCCGCCGGCATCGGCAATGGCGCGCGTGGTGCTCGCCGCTTGCTGCAGCGCCGGCAGCTGGATGTCGTCGGAATAGGCGAAAGCGGTTTTCTCGCCGGACAAGGCACGCACGCCCACGCCCTGATCGATGCTGAAATTGCCCGACTTGACCTGGCCTTCCTCCAGCCCCCAGCTCTCGGAACGGCTGTACTGGAAATAGAGGTCGGCGTAATCCACCTTGTGCGTCATGATGCTGCCGAGCACGCCCTGCAGTGCCGGCACGTCGATGCCCGCAGGTGCGAGCAGGGTAGCGCTGGCGGTGTCGAAATGCGAACCGGCTTCAGGGCTGGAACTGGCGGGAATAGTGTCAGGTTTCATGGCTTGATACTTTGCGTGTAGATATAACTTAAATGATAGCAGGCTGGCGAATTGCAAGTCCTAAGGAAATTGTGCAATCTGGCCTAATGGCTAGGGAGCGCGGAGTTACAGTGAAGAGGGCGGATAAGCGCAGCGTTATCCGCCAATAGGAGAGCGCTATGCTTGGTCCGCCCTACGCTTGCTATGGCTGTGTGTCATAACGCAATCAGGCGTCACTCGGTTTTGCACCAGGGAACCACTCAACATGGTGATCCCCATGGCGGCCAAGATAAATGACGCGCTGACCCTTGAGAAAGGCGAAATACCCCTGAACACCTGCGCGCATCGCGCGTTCGCAGAACTGGCGGAATTTTTGCTCATGTTTTTGGCTGTCGATTATCGCGGCTTTCAGCGCAGCAGCGCGCCTACCACGAAGAACTCAAGAAGGGCGCGGA
>CBILOJ010000183.1:0-4367 GCA_966238525.1 uncultured Methylophilaceae bacterium
CCGGAAAACAACGGCAAGCTGGTCGTGGCGGTGATCCCCTCCTTCGGCGAACGCTATCTCTCCACGGTGCTGTTTAGCGACCTGGAAATCTGACCCGATGAAAAAAAGCCTGGCCATGCGCAGGGTGCGCAAATTGCGCTCGAAAAAAACCGGCATGGCGCCAGGCACACTCATGTATGTCGGCGAGGTCAAGGTCGAAGAACCGATCGTCAGCCTGATCGAGTACGGCGGTGACGGTATCGAGGAGCGCACCCTGACGCTCGATGCGGTCAAGGATTACCAGCCACCTGCAGGGCGCAAGCTCTGGCTCAACGTGCACGGCCTGCATAATGCCAACCTCATCGCCGACATCGGCCGCGTCTTCAAACTGCATGCGCTCGTGCTGGAAGACATCCTCAACACCGACCAGCGGGCCAAGGTCGATAACTACGACGACTATCTCTACATCGTCGCACGTAGCTTTTATTATGACCACAGCAGCAAGGTGCTGGGCTCGGAGCAGATCAGCCTGGTGCTGGGCGAAAATTTCGTGCTGAGCTTCCAGGAGCGGCCGACGGGTACGTTTCAGCCGGTACGCGAACGCTTGCGCGGCGGACGCGCCCATATCCGCGAAGCCGGCGCTGATTATCTGGCCTATGCCCTGCTCGACGTCGTCGTCGACCGCTATTTCATCGTCATGGAACAGATGGGCGAGGATTGCGAAACGCTGGAAGACGAGCTGCTACGTGCACCGAGCACGCCGCTGCTGAACAAGATTCATCACCTCAAGCGCGAAAGCACCGAGCTACGGCGTAGCGTCTGGCCCTTACGCGAAGTAGTGAATACCTTGATACGCAACGACGGCAATTTTTTCGCAGCCTCCACGCTGCTTTACCTGCGTGACGTTTACGACCACCTCGTGCATTTCATCGAGTCGCTCGAAAGCATCCGCGATCTGCTCGGCGGCATGCTGGACATCTATCTTTCCAGTCTCAGCAATCGGGTCAATATGGAGCTGCGGGCGTTGACGGTGATCGCCATGCTGTTCATGCCGGCCACGCTGATTGCCGGTATCTTCGGCATGAATTTCGAGCACATGCCCTGGCTCGCCAGCGAGCATGGTTTCTGGTGGGTGGTCGGCCTCATGGCCACAGTCGCAATCAGCATGGGCCTGATGTTCTGGCGCCGACAGTGGCTTGGACGCTTGTAAGTCTCAGATGCCCGGTTTGATCTTGTGCGCGTACTTTGCGCGCACCTTGGCCACCTTGGGGCCGGCCACCGCCATGCAATAGGGCTGCCCTGGGTTCTTGTCGTAGTAGTACTGGTGATAGTCTTCGGCGGGATAGAAAGTCGCAGGCCCGTTGACTTCGGTAACGATAAGCGCCGGAAACAGCTGCTCCGCATTGAGCCGGGCGATCATGTCCCGTGCGCGCTGCCGCTGCTCCTCGTTTTGAGCGAAGATGGCCGAACGGTATTGCGTGCCGACGTCGTGGCCTTGGCGATTGGGTGTGGTCGGGTCGTGCGAAACGAAAAATATCTCCAGCAGCTCGTCAAAAGAAATCTGGTCGGCATCGAAAGTAATCTGTATGGCTTCGGCGTGGCCGGTATCGCCGCCGCAGATTTCCTTGTAGCTGGGGCTGGCGGTATGGCCGCCGACATAACCCGAAACAACCTTTTCGACGCCGACCAATTGCGAAAAAACGGGTTCGGTGCACCAGAAGCATCCGCCCGCGAAAACCGCTGTTTGCTCGTTCATTGTTTACCTGCTTTCCTCAACGAAGTTTCAGTATGATGTTAGTCATGTGCGAAAGTGCGATCCTTACTTATTTTATGCGTGACAACGCCAACGTGCGATGACGTTGCGCGCGCTTTACGTTGATTTCAATTCCTATTTTGCTTCAGTGGAACAACAGGAACGCCCCGAGTTGCGAGCCAAGCCGATCGGTGTGCTGCAGTCAAGGCTGAAACGACATGTTGCATCGCCGCCAGCTATGAAGCGAAGAAATTTGGCGTAAAGACCGGCACGCCGGTACGCGAGGCGCGCAAGCTGTGCCCGAACATTATCTTTGTCGAAGCACGGCCTGCACTCTATATTCAATATCATCACCGACTAGTGGAGATTGTGGAATCGTGCACGCCCGTCGACCGGACCTTGTCCATCGACGAGATGGTGTGCAAGCTGACAGGCAGCCAGCAGCAGCGTGATAATGCGCTGCCATTGGCCATGCGGATCAAGCAGGCGATCCGCACGCAGGCGGGTGAACATATCCGCAGTTCCATCGGCATTGCGCCCAATATGTTTCTGGCCAAAGTGGCTTCAGACATGCAGAAGCCGGATGGGTGCATTATCATCGAACGGCATGAGCTGCCGGATAAACTGTATTCGCTGAAGCTGAGAGACCTGTATGGTGTCGGAAAACGCATGGAGCAACGACTGCACAGTGCGGGCATCCTTAGCATTCAGGATCTTTATGCAGCCAATCGCCAGCAACTGCATGCTGCCTGGGGCAGCGTTGAAGGCGAACGGTTATACGACAAACTGCGTGGTGGGGAGCAGTTCGAGATTAGCCGACCTCGCCATAGTCTCAGCCATTCCCATGTGCTGCCGCCGCGCTTGCGTACGCCCCAATCGGCCCATGCCGTACTGCACCGGCTGCTGCAGAAAGCCTGCATGCGCCTGCGCAGCTACGATCTTCTCGCCTCGGTCATCCAGATCAAGATCAAGTTCATCGACCAGCCCAGTTGGACCAGCGACAGCGCATGCTCCCCGACCGACGATACGCTACAGCTGACGAACGCCTTGGAACAACTATGGCAACGCTATCCTGCCAACTTGTCGGCACCCTACGCCGTCGGCTTGTCCTTGAGCGGGCTGGCACCTCCAACGCAACGCCCGCTGGATCTGTTCTCGCTACCTGCCGCCGCCACTTCCGAGAAAAAAGCCGCACCCACAGCGCTCAGTCAGGCATTGGATACACTGAATATGCGCTACGGCAAAAATACGGTATATTTTGGTAGCGCACATAACGCACTCAATAATGCTCCCATGCGTATCGCCTTCAATCATATTCCGGATCTCGAAGTAGAAAATGACGCGACCCACAAAGGCGCGCCATGACCCGCATCGCCGTATTCAATCAGAAAGGCGGCGTAGGCAAGACCACGACAGTATTGAATCTTGCTGCCGCATTGCAGCGCCGGCAGGCCAGCACCTTACTGATCGACACGGACCCGCAGGGGCATCTGACCCAAATTCACGAGCATTCAACACCAACGGCAAAAGACAGCCTGTTCGGCTTTTATCAGGAGAACAAGCCGCTAAGTCAGCTCGTCATGGAATGGGAAGGTATCGGGCAACTGATTCCGTCGCACCGGGAATTGATCAAAGTCGATTCCATTTATGGTCGCGGGCCGGCAATACTCAATCGTCTGAAATATGGGCTGGAGGCATTGGAAAAAGAAATAACGCCGCATACCACGCTCATCGACTGCTGTCCTTATCTTGGCGTACTTGCACTGAGCGCCATTTTCGCCGCAGATCTGGTGCTCATTCCCATCTCATCGGATTTCCTCTCCCTGCAGGGGGCACAGAAAGTAGAACAGACATTACGCGCCCTTGAGCCTGTGCTCAAGAAGCGAATCGAGCGTCGTTATCTCATTACCTGCTACGACAGGCGCCGCGGCATGACCTTCGAAGTGCAAAGCCAAGCCAAGGCCAAATTCGACAAAGAAGTTTGCGAAACGGTAATTTCGGAAAACGTCGCGGTGGCTGAGAGTCCGCAATTCAAGCAGGATGTATTTCGTTACAACGCCGGCAGTACCGGCGCTCAAGACTATGAAGCCTTACTCCAGGAACTGTTAGCCAGCGGGATGATTGCTCAGCCCTAACTAACCATTACTGGCGATCAGGCTCAGTACATCCTCATAGCTGGCGCCATTGAGACGCTCGGGCAAAGCAACGCGGGAATTGAGAATTTCGCAATGACGGTACATCTGCTGCAGTTTACGCTTGGCTTCTTCTTCAGTACGACCATAAATCTGCAGATTGTCTACCACCGAGCCATTGCGGCTACGGATCTGATACACATATTTTGTTATTAACGGCGCATGCACGGAACTACCCCTGAGCTACAGTTAGCTCTAATATAGAATGGGTATTCTAAAAATACAAGCTATCTAACTGTATTTAAAATAAATATCAAGATAGGGCAAAAAACCCAGGGGCCATTACAACATCTAGGTAAAGCCAACAAATCCATATTGGGCCGGATGAGGATTGACCTATATTGCATGCAATAAAAAACCCCGCTATCTGCTGATAGCGGGGTTTTTGAATAAGAGTCTGGCGGTGACCTACTTTCGCATGCGAAGAGCATACTATCATTGGC
>CBILOJ010000184.1:0-4306 GCA_966238525.1 uncultured Methylophilaceae bacterium
AACTCGACAAGCTGTTTTTCCTCACGGCCAAGACCTCGGGCCGCGCGCTCGGGCTCGAGGCCCTGCGTACCATAGCCACCCGCAATGCAGAGCTGCCGCTGCGCGTGGTCGAACTGGTCGCACGCGACAAGGCTTGCGAGCATCCGGACAAGGCCTGCCATGGCGAATCATGCCCGCTGGCCAAGGGCTTCTACGACCGGCTGCCGCAGGCGCGGCAGGCAGCGCTCGCGCACGGCATGCTGGACAAGGAAGCGTTGCGGAAGATTGCCCGTACCCACGAAGTCTGTCCTTACTACCTGGCGCAGGACCTCACGAGCTGGAGCGACGTCGTCGTCGGCGACTACAACTACTACTTCGACCTCTATGCACTGCTTTACGCCGGCAGCGTGCTCAACGACTGGCGCATCAGCCTGCTCGTCGACGAGGCGCATAATCTCGTCGAACGCGGCCGCGCCATGTACAGCGCCGAACTTGATCAGGCGGGATTGATGGGATTGCTGGAGCTCGCGCCGAAGTCGCTGCGCTCGCCATTGAACCAGCTGCTGACGAGCTGGGATGCGCTCAACCTGACGCAGGAGGCCGGCTACGAGGTCTATGACGCCATTCCCGAGGCGTTCGGCGTCGCCTTGCAGCGCGTGGTTACGCGCATCACCGATTACCTGGCCGAACACCCGACGACGACCGAGCCCAGGCTGCTCAATTTCTACTTCGAAGCCTTGCAGTTCGCCGCGCTCGCCGATGCCTTCGGTGAGCACTCACTATTCGACATCACGAAGATTTCCAAGCTCTTCAATGAGAGCGAGGAGCATTCGATACTCTGCATCCGCAATGTGGTGCCGGCTGCCTTCCTCAAGCATCGCTTCGCCGCAGCGCAATCGTCCGTGCTGTTCTCGGCCACCCTGAGCCCGTCGCATTTCTATGTCGACATGCTGGGCCTGCCGGCGAAAACGCCTTTTCTCGACGTCGCTTCGCCATTCGCCGCCCAGCAGCTCGACGTGCATATTGCCCATCACATCTCGACGCGCTATCGCCGACGGCCGTGGTCCATCGCGCCTATCGTCGACCTCATGGCGCGGCAATACCGCACGCGCCCCGGCAATTACCTGCTGTTCCTGAGCAGCTTCGATTACCTGCAGCAGGTCGGCGAACTGTTCCGGCGTTTGCATCCGGACATTCCCGTGCGCGAGCAGTCGCGGCAGATGAACGAAACCGAGCGCGAAACTTTCCTCGCGCGCTTTACTGCGCACTCCACCGGCATCGCCTTCGCCGTACTCGGCGGTGCATTCGGCGAGGGTATCGACCTGCCGGGCGACCGCCTGATCGGCGCCTTCATCGCCACGCTCGGGCTGCCGCAGATCAACGACGTCAACGAACAGATGCGGCTGCGCATGGAATCCCTGTTCGGCTCGGGCTACGAATACACTTACCTGTACCCGGGCATGCAGAAAGTGGTGCAGGCCGCCGGTCGCGTCATCCGTACCCAGCAAGACCGAGGTGTGGTCTACCTGATCGACGACCGCTTCACGCAGCCCGAAGTGCGAGCGCTGCTGCCGCAGTGGTGGCAATTGCCGGACGCATGAAAAGCGGGGGCTGGAATGAAAGCGGAACAACTCTACGAACTGCTGGCCGAAGTCGAACGGGAAGACCCCATGGATTTCTCCGGGCTGCCGTTCGATGCCGATGACTTGCGCAAACTCGCCTGCCTTAACGTAGCGGAAATGGTGCAACACTGGGGTGCAGCCCCGCTGGCAGAGAAGGAACTGATCATGGCGGCGGCCATGGTAAGGCTGGTGCTGGAGAACCTGGTACTGAACGCGCGGCTATGCCTGCTGATGCGTAACGAAGGCTGAGCGCGGCAGGTACGGCGCGGAAAAAAGACAGGCGGCGAACCCGGCCCAACCACCGGATTCGCCGCCTGTGTCCCCCACCTTTTACTACTAGCGTTTTTCCTTGCTGATCACCCTGTAAACCAAGGCGCCGATGATGCCGCCGAGGATGGGTGCCAGCCAGAACAGCCACAGTTGTTCTAAGTAGATACCGCCGGCGAAGATGGCCTGGCTCGTACTGCGCGCCGGATTGACCGAGGCATTGGTCACCGGGATGCTGACCAGATGGATCAGGGTCAGTGCCAGACCGATGCCCAACGGCGCCATGCCGGCCGGAGCCCAGCGGTCGGTAGCCCCCATGATGATGAACAGGAACAAGGCCGTCAGCACGACTTCGCAGACGAAGGCGGCTTGCAGGCTGAAACCATGCGGCGAAGCCTCGCCGAAACCGTTGGCGGCAAAAGCGCCCATGGTCCAGCCTTCCTGGCCGCTGGCAATATAGTAAATCGTGGTAGCCGCCAGCACGGCACCCAGCACCTGGGCGATGACGTAATGCGGTACTTCTTTTGCCTTGAACCTGCCGCCAAACGCCAGCCCGATCGACACCGCCGGGTTGAGGTGAGCGCCGGAAATATGGCCGATGGCGCAAGCCATGGTCAACACGGACAGGCCAAAGGCAAAGGCTACGCCAAGATAACCGATGCCAAGGTCAGGTACTCCGGCAGCCAGCACCGCACTGCCACAACCACCCAATACCAGCCAGAAAGTGCCGACCAGCTCGGCCAAAGAACGTTTGAATAATGTCATGAAACCTTCCCCCACGAACGAGATTACAACTAGGAGCGGCTATGCTAGCGCAGCGGGCGGCAGGCTTTGGATTTGTTGACAATTGTTGAGGTTTTGCGGAATCAGGGCACTGCCGGCGCGGCCGAACAGGACAAACACAGCTGACAAGCCAGACGCTGCCCAGCCGATCGGCTTAAAGCGCCTTGACCTGTGCCAGCAGGTCCTGGAACAGAAACGGCTTCTGGAAGAAGTAGTCGCTGAATTGCTCTGCAAACTCCGCCGGGCCTGCGCTCATCATGACGATGGGGACGGCGCGGGTGGCTTCGTCTTTCTTGATGATGCGCGCAAGTTCTACACCATCCATGACCGGCATCATGACGTCGATGATCAGGATATCCACCGGTTGGCGGGCGAGTATGGCCAGCGCATCCTTGCCGTTGGCCGCGGTATGGACCTTGAAGTCGTTCCATTCGAAAAGCCAACGCAGGATATTCGTTATCTCGAATTCGTCATCAACGATCAGGATGCTTTTCATTGGCAGGTATTCTTGGCTATTGAGCCGGTTCGCTCTGTCCGCTACCCAGTAGTCAATTGTGCGTTTCTATCGACGAAATCAAGCCGCCCAGGCGTAACCCCGAATCCGAGATTTCGAGGATACGGTTGGAAGCGTCGTAGCCATGCTCGCGCAGCTTCATCACCGCAATTTGTCGATAGTGTTTCTCGAAAATTTCCCTGCTTTTCAACAGGAAAATGTTTTCGAACAAGGCCGATGTCGGGAATTCCCTCGATTTCGCGATGGTCGACAGATAAGGCATTTCCTGTGTGAAAATCGTAGTCACGTTTCGCGCGCGCAATTCGTTGACCAGTGCCAGCAGGAACGAACTCACCCTATGGCCATGGATGGAAATGGCCTCAAAGCCTTCGATGCCATCGATGAATAGCCTGTTTACCTTACGCTGCTCGACATCGGCCAGCACCCGGCCTGCCACCTCATCCATCAGGAACTCCAGCGGCGCCAGCCAGAGGATATTGAGCTGACCGTTATCCAGAGCAGGTTGCAAGTCGAGGCCGACGGCTTTCGCCTTCAGCATCAATCTAGGCACCGATTCGTAGAACCCCAGCATCAGGCACCGCTCGCCTTCAAGCAAGCCCTGATTGAGAAAACTCAGCCCCATCAGAGTCTTACCGGTGCCGGGATGGCCTACCAGATTCGAAGTGGAGCCCTGCTCGATGCCGCCGCGGATCAGCTCATCCCAGCCTGGTATGCCGAAACGCAGATAACGATCACAGGCATTGATTTGCAATTTCTCGCTCGAGGTCAGTGCCTCCAGACGCGGATAAACAATGATGCCTTCGGTGTCGATCTCGAAGGTATGGCGGCCGAGTAAATGCTTGCCGCCGCGAATCTTGTAAATCTGCAATTCACGCACGACGCGCATACCCCTTTCGAATTGCCCAAGCTCGACCAAGCCATCGACCAGGGTGTTCTCAGACTCCGGCTGGTTCCCTTCGGTAGGCGACAGCAGAAGGGTCGTGCAGCCCATGGTCGTGCCCAGGCTATTGAGGGTGTGCATGAATTCGGACAGGGCAGAGGAGGAAGTCTCGGTTTCCCGGACTGAACGGAAACCGTCGATGATCAGCATGTCAGGCTGGTGTTCAGCGAGCGTGGACATGATGAAGCTCATCAGCTCGCT
>CBILOJ010000185.1:0-4299 GCA_966238525.1 uncultured Methylophilaceae bacterium
CAGCAGGTCGCCAAGGAACACGGCAACGTCCTCGTCGATCACGGCATTGCGGCCGATGGCATGGCTGGCCGCCAGCATGTAGCCGTCGCTGTCATGCTGAATCTTGGGCCACATCATGCCTGGCGTATCGGTGATGCTCATGCGGTCGTTGAGCTCGAAGCGCTGCTGCGACTTGGTGACGGCCGGCTCGTCTCCGACCTTGGCGATGCGGCGGTTGAGCAGTGCATTCATCAGCGTGGATTTGCCGACGTTGGGGATGCCCATGATCATCATGCGCAGCGGCTTGAGCGTGCTGCCGCGATGCGGCGCCAGCTGCAGGCAGAGATTGGGCACCTTGGCGGCGTCGCCCGGTTTCTTGCACGATAGCGCCACCGCCTTCACGCCATCCTGCGCATTGAAGTGGGCGAGCCAGGCTTGGGTTGCGGCCGGGTCGGCGAGGTCGGCCTTGTTCAGCACCTTGAGATTGGGGCGCTGGCGGAAGCGGCGCAGCTCGTCGATCATCGGGTTGTGGCTGGCGGCAGGAATGCGCGCGTCGAGCACTTCGATGACGACGTCGATGTTTTCCATGGTTTCGGCCGCCTTCTTGCGCGCCGAAGTCATGTGACCGGGGAACCATTGGATGCTCATTGTTGTTAACCGCAGACTTTCGATGTTGGTGACGGTTGAAGGCACATTGTGCTTCGATCGTCGGATGCCGTATTTTAACATCGCCCCCAGATCGCCTCGCTTTAAATCTGCGTGCATCCGCGTGCATTTGCGGCCAATCCGACTCTAAATGGTAAGATTCCGCCATGACGCTCATCCCCGAAATCAAGCCAGGCCAGTCGATCGAACTGCTCAAGGCCCTGCACATTCTGACGCGCGAGGGCAAGATCAACCAGGACAGCCGGCGCAAGCTCAAGCAGGTCTACCATCTCTATCACTTCATCGAGCCGTTGCTGCTGGAGCTGATGGAAGATAACGCCAGCCCGGTGCTGGTCGATCACGGCGCCGGCAAGTCCTACCTCGGTTTCATTCTCTACGACCTGTTCATGAAGCAGCAGCAGGCAGGCGAGATCGTCGGCATCGAAACGCGCGAGGAGCTGGTGCTGAAATCGCGCGAGCTGGCGGACCATCTGGGTTTTTCACGCATGAAATTCATGCACTTGAGTGTCGAGGATTCCATCGCTTCACCGCTGTTGCCGGAGCAGGTCGACATCGTCACCGCGCTGCACGCCTGCAACACGGCGACCGACGACGCCATCCGCTTTGCGCTTGCCAAGCAGGCGCGCTACATCGTGCTGGTGCCGTGCTGCCAGGCCGAGGTGGCCGAAGTGCTGCGCCGGCGCAAGAACGAATCGTTCTCGAAAACGCCGCTGTCGGAAATCTGGCGCCATCCGATCCATACGCGCGAATTCGGCAGTCAGGTTACCAACGCCTTGCGTTGTTTGCAGTTGGAAGCACATGGCTACCAGGTCACCGTGACCGAGCTCGTCGGCTGGGAACACTCGATGAAGAACGAGCTCATCATCGCGCGTTACAAGAACAGTCCGCGGCGCAATGCGCAGGTACGGCTGGAGCAGATTCTGCAGGAGCTGAACCTGGAAGAACTCAGCGACCGCTTCATCTATCCGGCCGCAGGCTAACGGTTCGGCTCCTGTTTTGGTCAGCCTTGTTTAGGCTATCTTGATCGTCTCTAGCGGCAGCGAAGTGCGATCGACCACGCGGCGCAATACGAAGCTGGAATGCACGCCGGTCACCCCGGTGATGCGCGTGATGCGGTTGAGCAGCAAGTCCTGGTAGGCATCCATGTCCCGGACGACGACCTTGAGCTGGTAGTCGGCGTCCTGGCCCGTGATCAGCAGGCATTCCAGCACCTCGGCGATCTCGGCAATCCTGGCTTCGAAATTGGCGAAGCGCTCCGGCGTGTGCTGGTCCATGGAAATATGGATCAGCGCCATCAGCGTCAGGCCCAGCATCTTCGGTTCCAGGAAGGCGTGATAACCCGTGATCAACCCCGATTCCTCCAATACCCGCAAACGGCGCAGGCAGGGCGAGGGGGAGAGGCCGATGCGTTCCGCCAGGTCCTGGTTGCTGATGCGGCCCTCCTGCTGCAGTACTTCAAGGATGCGTAAGTCGTAGCGGTCGAGTTGCATGTACGCTGCTCTGATTCATGTTATTGGAATTATATTTCCATATAATTTAGATATGAGCAATAAGATTCTGTTTATTGTTTTGCAGGAAGCATAAACGCAAGCACTTGCTGCGAGTAATTCCTTAAAATCCTCTTATTCAATCAGGGAATTTTCAGGAGCCACCCATGTTGCAGAACCCCGGCAGCAAATACCGCCCGTTTCCACCGGTCCAGCTCAAGGATCGCCAATGGCCGAACCGCGTCATCACGCATGCGCCGATCTGGATGAGCACCGATCTGCGCGACGGCAACCAGTCGCTGTTCGAGCCGATGAATGCCGAGCGCAAGCTGCGCATGTTCCGCACGCTGTGCGGTATCGGCTTCAAGGAGATCGAGGTGGCATTTCCCTCGGCTTCGCAGACCGATTTCGACTTCGTGCGCAGCCTGATTGAAGACGGCCACATTCCAGACGACGTCACCATCGAAGTGCTGACGCAGGCGCGCGAGCACCTGATCCGACGTACGATGGAATCGCTCAAGGGCGCGCGCCGCGCCATCGTGCATATCTACAACGCCACCTCCAAGCCGTTCCGCGACATCGTCTTCGGCATGAGCAAGGCGGAAGTGGTGGAGATGGCGGTCAGTGCCGTCGAGCTGGTCAAGCGCCTCGCCGCCGAGCAGCCGGAAACGGAATGGGTGCTCGAATACAGCCCGGAGACTTTCACCGCGACCGAGCTCGATTTCGCCCTGGAAATCTGCAATGCCGTGACCGCGGCCTGGGGCGCCACGCCGGACAACAAGGTCATCCTCAATCTGCCGACCACGGTGGAGGTCGCCACGCCCAACATCTACGCCGACCAGATCGAATGGATGCATCGTCACCTCGACCGTCGCGATAGCGTCATCTTGAGCGTGCATCCGCACAACGATCGCGGCACCGCGGTCGCTGCAGCCGAGCTCGCCGTGATGGCGGGCGCCGAGCGCGTCGAAGGCTGCTTGTTCGGCAACGGCGAGCGCACCGGCAATGTCGACCTCGTCACGCTGGCGCTGAATCTCTATACGCAAGGCGTGTCGCCCGGCCTGGATTTCTCCGACATCAATGCGGTGGCGCGCACGGTGGAGCATTGCAACCAGTTGCCGATCCATCCGCGCCACCCCTACGTCGGCGATCTCGTTTTCACCGCTTTTTCCGGTTCGCACCAGGATGCCATCAAGAAGGGCTTTGCCGTGCAGGAATCCGATACGGTATGGAACGTGCCTTACCTGCCGATCGACCCCAAGGACGTGGGCCGCAGCTACGATTCGGTGATCCGCATCAACAGCCAGTCGGGCAAGGGCGGCGTCGCCTACCTGCTGGAAACCGAATACGGCATCACCATGCCGCGTCGCTTGCAGGTCGAATTCTCGAGCGTGGTGCAGCAGCACAGCGATACGCATGGCGGTGAGATGAGCGCGGCCGATATCTGGCAGCTGTTCTCGTCGACTTATCTTGAAACCGCAGCGCCTGTACGTTACCGCGAGCACCGGCTGTTCGAACATGACGGCGCGCAAGGCATCCAGCTCGGCGTGGAGATAGCCGGCGTGCCGCACCTGCTCACGGGCGAGGGCAACGGCCCGATAGACGCTGCCGTCCATGCCTTGCGTAGCGCCGGCATCCATCTGCAGATACGCAGTTTCGAGGAGCGCTCCATGAGCCCGGCTGGCGAAGGCAGCAATGCCAGTGCCTGCGCCTTCATCGAGATCGCGCAGACCACTGCCAATACCAGCATCGAGCTTTACGGCGTAGGGATGGATACCAATATCCTCACGGCTTCGATCAAGGCCATCGTCAGCGCCGCCAATCGCGGTACAGCGGCCATCGGCGCAAGGGCTTCGAGGCAGGTGGCCTAACTCACGGCCGGCCTGTCGCGGCGAGAGTCATCCAGCCGTAGTAAAAAAGGGGTGCGATCTTGCGATCGCACCCCTTATTGTTTTTACGCCTTACCGATTACTTGGCGAGTTTCTGCCAGGTGGAAATGACCGAGTCCGGATTGAGCGAGATCGAACCGATACCCTGGTCCTTGAGCCAGACGGCGAAGTCTGGATGGTCGCTGGGGCCCTGGCCGCAGATGCCGATGTACTTGCCCTTGGACTTGCAGGCGGCGATGGCGCGGCTCAGCAGGAACTGTACCGCCGGGTCGCGCTCG
>CBILOJ010000186.1:0-4290 GCA_966238525.1 uncultured Methylophilaceae bacterium
GGCTCGTCCACCGAGAAGAAGCCGCTGTTGATCATGTCCAGCACCTGCCGCAGCTCGGTATTGCCGTGGTAGTAATCCCACGGGTTGTAGCCTTGCGCGCGCGTTTCCGCCACCTGCTCCGTGGTCATGCCGAAAATGAAGATGTTGTCGGCGCCCACTTCCTCGCGAATCTCGACGTTGGCACCGTCCAGCGTGCCTATGGTCAAGGCGCCGTTGAGCGCCATCTTCATATTGCCGGTGCCCGAAGCCTCGGTGCCGGCAGTCGAAATCTGCTCGGACAGATCGCTGCCGGGAAACAGCAATTCCGCCGCGGAAACTTCGTAATTCGGGTAAAAAACGACTTTGAGCTTGTCGCGGACGGCCGGATCCTCGTTGATGATGGCCGCCACGTCGTTGATGAGACGAATGATCTGCTTCGCCATCCAGTATCCCGGCGCCGCCTTGCCGCCGAATATCACCACGCGCGGTGTCACGTCCGGCGCCTGGCCGGAACGGCTACGGTTGTACAAGGTAATGACGTGCAACAGGTTCAGCAACTGGCGCTTGTATTCATGGATGCGCTTGATCTGCACGTCGAATAGCGCAGCCGGATCGAGTTTGATGCCGGTCAGCTTCGCGATCTTGTGCGCCAGACGCACCTTGTTGGCGTGCTTGACCTCGCGGAAGGCCTGGCGGAAATCCGCATCGTCGGCATACGGCACCAGCGCCGACAGCCGCGACAAATCCTTCTGGAAGCCGTCGCCTATGGTCGCAGCGATAAGCTCGGTCAGGCCGCGATTGCACTGGTTGAGCCAGCGCCGCGGCGTAATGCCGTTGGTGACATTAACGAATTTTCCGGGATAAATGCGATTGAAATCGGCAAACAAGGTCGTCTTTAGCAACTCGCTATGCAAGGCCGCCACGCCATTGACGGTATGGCTGCCGATCACGGCCAGGTGCGCCATGCGCACGCGGCGCCCGTCGCTTTCATCGATGATGGACACGCGCCGCAGCAGTTCGGTATCGCCCGGGAACTTGTGATTCACCATCTGCAGGAAATGATGGTTGATCTTGTAGATGATCTCGAGATGACGCGGCAACAGCTCGCCGAACATCTGCAGCGACCAGGTTTCCAGCGCTTCCGGCATCAGCGTGTGATTGGTGTAGGCGAAAATCCGCGTGGTAATGCGCCAGGCAAATTCCCACTCCAGCCGGTGCATGTCGACCAATTGATACATCATCTCCGCCACCGCAATCGACGGATGGGTATCGTTGAGCTGGATCGCCACCTTTTCCGGCAGCTGGTTCCAATCGTTATGTTTGAGCAGGAAGTAATGCAGAATGTCCTGGATCGATGCCGAAACGAAGAAATACTGCTGCTTCAGTCGCAATTGCCGGCCGGAGGCCGAGGTATCGTTGGGATAGAGCACCTTGGAAATGGTTTCGCTGTCGTTGCGCTGCTCGACCGCCTTTTCGTAATTGCCCTCGTTGAACTGGCGCAGATCGAATTCGTGTGTCGCCTTGGCCGACCACAACCGCAGGTTGTTCACCGTTGGGGTGCCGTAGCCGGGGATGGGCACGTCATAAGCCATGGCCACCACGGTTTCGCAATCGACCCAGTGGTGCTCGTTCTCCTTGGTCAGCGGAAAATCCACCATGGGCAATTTGCCGTCGCCGCCCAGGGTCGAATACTCGAGCTTCTGGCCGGCGGGGAATTCGACCACGCGACCGAAAAACTTGATGACATAGATGTGTTCGGGCCGCTGGAACTCCCAGATATTGCCGTAACGCAGCCAGTTATCGGGCTTCTCGACTTGTTGTCCGCCCTCGATCGATTGCCGGAACATGCCGTATTCGTAGCGAATACCATAGCCGATCGCCGGAATATCGAGTGTTGCCATCGAATCAAGGAAACAAGCCGCAAGCCGGCCGAGGCCGCCATTGCCGAGCGCCGCGTCCTTTTCCATTTCCGCCACGTTCTCGAGCTCGCGGCCCAGCGCATGCAGGCCCTCGCGCATCTGCGATTCGATACCGAGGTTGAGCGCTGCGTTCGACAACATGCGGCCGATCAGGAATTCCAGCGAAAGGTAATAAACACGCTTGGGGTCCTGCGCCCGGTATTCGTCGCGCGTTTTCACCCAGCGGTCGATCACGTGGTCGCGCACAGTGGTGGCTGTCGCCGCATACCAATCGCGCTCGGTGGAGGTCGCACTGCCCTTGCCGCAGGAAAATATCAGGTGATTCTGCAGGGCTTGCGCTATCGGCATATTTTGACTGCTGATGGCAGGCTCGGCGGCATCGAGCTGGCTCGCCGTAGTGTCTGGGCTGTTCATATGTGCTTTCGGTAACGATTGCATGGCGACGATGGCCTGGCCTGCACAGGCTGCGCTGGAAGCAAGCCGGGCCAATCTGTGTATTCCAGTCTAGCAAAATGGCCGTCCCATGTTCAGTGCGGATGCCGGTGCTGGGCCAAAAAAAAGCGAAGCCGTGGCTTCGCTTTAAACCGCCCGGTTTGCATCAATGCCGGGAAGGGGGACGCAAATTACTTGGGCGCAGCTTCGCCTGCCTTGGCATCGGCTTTCTTGCCGGCTTTCTTCGCCATGTGATGGCCTTTCTTGGCGGTGACGGCTGGCTTGGCATCGGCTTCCGGCTTGGCATTGTCGGCAGCGAAGGCCTGAACGGAAACAGCGAAAAGACCGGCTAGCAGTATGGCTAACAATTTATTCATGGCTTTCTCCTTCAAGTAAATTAAAATGATTCCAACACCTCGAGATCGTCACAGACACGCGTCATACATGCTTGCTGCATCTCTATTTGTCACCATACACAGCCAAGCTTACGCAGACCTTTCATGCGCATCCTGATTGTCGAAGACGATCCCACGCTGGCTGACGGCCTCATCCGTTCTCTGGCGCAATCGGGTTATGCCGTGGACAACGTAGGCAATGGGCAGCAAGCGCAACGCATGCTGCAGGATGACAACTACGACCTGGCCATTCTCGATCTCGGCCTGCCCGGCATCGACGGAACCGAAGTGCTGCGCAGGCTGCGCCAGCGCGGCAGCCGCACTCCCGTATTGATCCTGACCGCGCGCGACGCGGTGGAAAGCCGCGTGCAGGGGCTGGATCTCGGCGCCGACGATTACATGACCAAGCCGTTCGACCTGGCGGAGCTCGAAGCACGCGTGCGTGCGCTGATCCGCCGCGGCCAGCTCGGCAGCAATGCGGCGCTCACCTGCGCCGGGCTCAGCCTGGACCCGGCCTCGCGGCGCGCTTACTGTGCAGAACGGCCGCTGGAGCTGTCGGCCCGGGAGCTCGGCGTGCTTGAAATCCTCTTGTTGCGCCAGCACAAGGTGGTGGCCAAGGAGCAGATCCTGACCGCGCTGTGCAGCTGGGACAAGGACATCGGCGACAACGCCATCGAAGTCTACATTCATCGCCTGCGCAAGAAACTGGAAGGCTCGGGCGCGCGCATACGCACCATACGCGGCCTGGGCTATTTGCTCGAGCATGACTAGCGCCATTTCCCTGCGCCAGCAGCTGCTGCGCTGGCTGCTGATTCTGCTGCTGCCGCTGCTGCTGGCCGGTGTCATCGGCGCTTATGCCGCCGCCGCGCACATCGCCGACCTGGCCTACGATCGTTCACTGTTCCGCGCCGCGCTGGCGCTGGCGGACGAAGTGGTGGTGCAAAGCGGCAAGGCCAGCATCGAATTGCCGGAAGTGGCGCAGAACCTCATCGCCTACGACAAGGACGACTACATCTATTACCGCGTGACGGCCCCCGATGGACGCGTCATTGCCGGCCAGCCTGACCTGGGCCTGCCGCCACGCATGCCGGCGCCGGGCCATCACATCTATTACGACGACGCATTCGAAGACGACCCGATACGCGTCGTGGCGTTTTCGCTATCGTTACCCCATACCGCCGTACAAGAGCCGGCCCTGGTGCAGATGGCGGAAACGCTGACCAAGCGCGACCGCCTGAAAGAGGAAATCATCGTCGCCATGGTGCTGCCGCAGCTGCTGATGGTGGCGCTGGCCACCGCCCTGCTCTACTACGGCATACGCCGCGGCCTGCTGCCGCTCGACCGCTTGCGCGCGCTCATCGGCCAACGTTCGCACCTGGACCTGCGCCCGCTACCGGCCGAAGTAGCCCCGCAGGAAGTGCGCCCGCTGCTCGACGCCATGAACGATCTCATGCAGCGCGTACGTGCCTCGATCGACCAGCGGCAACGTTTCATTGCCGACGCCTCGCATCAGTTGCGCACACCGATTGCCGGGCTCAAGACGCAGGCGGAAATGGCGTTGCGGG
>CBILOJ010000187.1:0-4147 GCA_966238525.1 uncultured Methylophilaceae bacterium
ACGTAGTCGGTCACGGCCTGCTGGATGCTGGCGGCGCCTTGCATGAAATTGCGCACGAAACGCGGGGCCTTGTAATCGGCGCGCTGCGCGCCGTAGATGCCGAGCATGTCATGCAATACCAGTACCTGGCCGTCGCAATCTGCACCGGCGCCAATGCCGATGGTGGGAATGGCGACAGCATCGGTGACTTCGCGCGCAAGCTGCGCCGGGATCATCTCCAGCACCAGCATGCCGGCACCGGCTTCGGCCAGCAGGATGGCATCGGTCAGCAGTTGGCGCGCCGCATGTTCGCTCTTGCCTTGCACGCGATAGCCGCCGAGCTGATGCACCGATTGCGGCGTCAGGCCCAGATGGCCGCAGACGGGAATCCCGCGCTCGACCAGAAAACGTACGGTTTCGGCCATGACGACGCCACCCTCGAGCTTCACCATGTGCGCCCCGGCCGCCATCAGGCGCACGGCACTGCGCAGCGCCTGTTCACGGTTCTGCTGGTAGCTGCCGAACGGCAGGTCGGCGACGATATAGGTGTTGCTGGAGCCGGCCGCCACATTGCGCGTGTGGTACTGCATGTCATTCAAGGTGACGGCGAGGGTACTGGCGGCGCCCTGCAGCACCATGCCGAGTGAATCGCCGACCAGCAGCACTTCCACGCCAGCCTGCTCGCAAATGGCGGCGAAGCTGGCGTCGTAGCAGGTGAGTACGGCGATTTTTTCACCGCTGTCGGCTTTTTGCTGAAGCTGGTTCAGGTTCACTGTGCGCTACTCGAAGTTGGGGTTGAAGAATTCACGCCGGCCGCGGATTTGCAGGATGCGCGCAATCAATATGTCCAGGGCGGCATCGTTCTCAGCGGTATTGAGCTTTTCGTTGTTGACGATCAGTAGCGGCGACGCGTCGTACTGATGGAAAAAATCGCTGTAGGCGTTGGCCAGCCGTGCCAGGTATTCGCGCGGAATGCCTTGCTCGTAGTTGACATTGCGGTGGTTGACGCGTTCCACCAGCGCATCCACCGGCGTCTGCAGGTAAATGACTAGATCGGGCTTGGAGGCCTGCAGTTGCAGATGCTGGTAAATTTGGCGGTAAAGCGCAAATTCCTCGTCGTTCAGGTTCATGCGCGCGAAGATCGGGTCTTTTTCGAGGAAGAAGTCGGCAATCGTCGCTTGCGAGAACAGGTCGCGCTGGGCCAGGTCGCGGAGCTGGCCGGAACGCTGGAACAGGAAGAACAGCTGCGTCGGCAGCGCATAGCGCGGGGCGTCGAGGTAGAACTTGGGCAGAAAGGGATTGGCCTCGGCATTCTCCAGCAGCAAGTTGACCTTGAAGCGGTCGGCGAATTTGCGTGCCAGCGTGGTCTTGCCGCTGCCGATCGGCCCTTCGATGACGATGTAGGGGTATTTTTCGATGAGGTCGGTGCTGATGATGCTCATGCCAATTCCGTTACTGTTGGTCGCCGATCCGGGCCACGCCCTGGTCGGGACAGGCCCGCGCCAAGGCGGCGATAGTGCCGTGGCCGGCAATGTTCAATTCAGGTGCGATCTCCGCCAGCGGCAGCAGTACGAAGCCGCGCTCAAACATGCGTGGATGCGGCAGGGTGAGTTCGGCAGTATTCATGATGACCTCGTCGTAAAGCAGCAAGTCCATGTCGAGCACGCGTGGGGCATTGCGGTAAGGCCGCTCGCGACCGTGGCAATCTTCTATCGCCAGCAGTGCCCGCAGCAATGCCAGCGGCGCCAGCCCGGTTTCAACTTGCGCGACGGCGTTGATGAATTCCGGTTGCTCGGAACGATGGTTATTGTGGTCGAGCGGCGCCGTGCGGTAAAGCGAAGATTGTTGCAGCAGCCGTGTTTGCGGCAATTGCGCCAGTTGGTCCAGCGCCTGTTCGACCTGCCGGCGCGGCTGTTGCAGATTGCTGCCGAGCGCGATGTAAGCCTGGGGCATGCTTACTGTACAGGAGTATCGGCTGCGGGTTTCTTGCGGCTGCGCCGGCGCCGTTTCTTCGGCGTGGTGTCGGGCAGCAGCATGGCGGCGCGCGTCTCGCTGTCGGCTTCGGCGAATGCCGTCCACCAGGTGCCGATTTCTGCCGGCAATTCGCCCGATTCACAACGCAGCAGCAGGAAATCATAGGCGGCGCGATAGCGCGGATGCTCGAGCAGGCTGAAAGGCCGGCGGCCGGCACGCTGTTCGAAGCGGGGTTGCAAGCCCCAGATTTCCTTCATCGTCACGCTATAGCGCTTGTGAATCGCCAGCTTCTCGGTCTGGATGTCGACGACCTCGGACATGGCCATGTGCAGCGCCGGGATGGTGCGTTCACCCTGCGCCTCGTATTTTTTCCACGCCACCAGGACTTCATGCCACAACAGCGTGGCGAACAGGAAGGCCGGCGACACCGGCTTCTCGGCCAGCACGCGATCGTCGGTATTCTGCAATGCCAGCATGACGAAGCGCTCGCCCATGGGCTGCTCCAGCACCACGTCGAGCAGCGGCAGCAGTCCGTGATGCAGGCCATGGCGACGCAAGGCTGCCGCGCTTTCCATGGCATGCCCGGAAAGGAACAGCTTGAGCATTTCGTCGAACAGGCGCGAAGGCGGCACGTCGTGCAGCACATCGGCCAGTTTCGGAATCGGTGCTTCGGTCGCCGGGTCGAGTTTGAGACCGAGCTTGGCCGACAAGCGCACGGCGCGCAGCATGCGGATCGGGTCCTCGCGATAACGCGTGACCGGATCGCCGATCATGCGCAGCACCCCGGCCTGGATATCGGCTACGCCATTGTGGAAATCGAGCACGTCCTCGGTTGCCGGGTCGTAATAAAGCGCGTTGGCGGTGAAATCACGCCGTGCCGCATCCTGTTCCTGATTGCCGAACACGTTGTCGCGCAGGATGCGGCCGCTTTCCGCAATGCGCGCCAGCGCTTCGTCGCTCTCGTCGAGGTGGCTGCCGCGGAAGGTCGAGACTTCCACCGTCTCGCCGCCGAACATGACATGCACGAGGCGGAAGCGGCGGCCGATGATGCGCGAGCGCCGGAAGATGCGGTTGACTTCTTCCGGAGTGGCATCCGTGGCAATGTCGAAATCCTTGGGACGTTTTTTCAAAAGCAGGTCGCGCACGGCGCCGCCAACGACGTAGGCTTCAAAACCGGCTTTCTGCAGGCCTTCTGTGGTCTTGATCGCGCCCGTGCTCAGCAATTTTCGGTCGATGCGATGGACTTTGCTGGGAATGCGTTTGGCAGCGCTGTGGGATTTTTTGGGGGCTGTCTGACGCGAAGATGCGGCAGCTTTCTGCTTTTTTGTGGAATTCTTGCTCGCACCGAAAACGCGTTGCAGCAGTTTTTTGATCATTGAGAATAATGCCTGTGCATCAGTTGTAGGTAGATTTAACCAGCAAATTATAGCGCAAGGCTAGACATACGCGACGACCGCGGTTCAATGTCGACGCGGCGCAGGAGAATACAGGGACTTACGGGGCGGATCATCGATTTGATGCGCGATGCCCCCGATATTGCCCGAAGTCAGCAGGAGTGCATGTTCCGGATCGAATCAGTGACCGTACGGATTTCTTTTTGAGTTTCCTGGAATCACTGCCTCCAGGGTGTAAGGTTGCTGCGAATCACCGTGCTGGCTGAGCAGCAAGGACTCGAACTGTGTTTTCGGCAATGGTTCGGAATACAGAAATCCCTGGCCAAGATCGCAGTTGGCTTCTAGCAGCAGCTGGCCTTGCGCCTCGGTTTCGATGCCCTCGGCAATGACTTGGATCTCCAGCTCATGCGCCATGACGATGACCGATCTCACAATAGCCAGGTCGGTGGTGTTTTGTGCCATGTCCTGGATGAAGGACTGATCGATTTTCAGGTAGTCGACGGCGAACTTCTTCAGGTAAGCCATGGAGGAATAACCGGTGCCGAAATCATCAATGGACAGTTGCACCCCAGCCTTGCGATATTTCAACAGCTTGTAGACGACGCCCGGCGCCGCGTTGAGCAGCACGCCTTCGGTGATTTCGATGGCAATGTGACTGCCACTCAAGCCCATCGCTTCCAGATGCTGCGCCCAGTTTATCTTGCTCGACTGTGACAATAGCTGTATAGGCGATTTGTTGACGCTGATCTGGAATGGCTGCCCCAGTTTTTCGCTCCATTGTTTCGAGCTCAGTGCGGCCT
>CBILOJ010000188.1:0-4146 GCA_966238525.1 uncultured Methylophilaceae bacterium
ACCGCGGTATCAATTGCTAGGGAAATCTGCATCTCAAGATCGGTTGCTGTCAGTACAAGCCGGTCCTGTTGGGCTTCCAGCAATAAATTGGAAAGTATCGGCAAGGTATGACGTCGTTCCACGATGCCGGTGACGGCAGAAAGTGGTTTAAGCAACGTATCGCGGTTTATTTGGATATTCATTGTTTTAACAATCTAAGTAATAAATATATTTAGTGATAACAATAATGCAGACGAACGTTGTTGATAACTAAAATTACTTTTTATTTTCAATAGGCTACAGCCGAAAAAATTGGCAGAAAACCTATAGGAACCGCTGTGGATAAAATGTGGCTATTTTACCCGTTTATGGAAAATGCCGCTAAATCCAATTTCTATCCACAGATTTTCCATAACAAAACTGGAATCAATCGCGGATGACCTGAACGAGAAAAGCGATATCGCGAGCGACATTCGGATCATTCTGCCGCAACTGTTCGATTTCTTCGCAAGCGTGCATGACGGTCGTGTGATGGCGGCTGCCGAAGGCTTCGCCAATCTCGGGAAAGCTATGGTTGGTCAATTCGCGTGAAAGTGCCATGGCAATCTGGCGCGGCCGGGCGAAATTGCGTGAACGCTTCTTGCTGTACATCTCGGCGACCTTGATCTTGTAATAATCGGCTACTGTCTTCTGGATGTTTTCCATCGAAATCTGGCGGCCGCGCACCGCAATGAGGTCCTTGAGCGCCTCCTTGGCCAGAATCACGTCCACAGCATGGCCGGTAAATTTCGCCATGGCGATGATGCGGTTCAGCGCGCCTTCGAGTTCGCGTACGCTGGAACGCACTTGCTTGGCGATAAAAAAAGCGACGTCTTCATGCAGCACGAATTTTGCTGCTTCTGCCTTCTTGAGCAGGATGGCGACCCGCATCTCGAGCTCCGGCGGCTCGACGGCGACGGTCAGACCCCAGCTGAAGCGCGTACGCAGGCGTTCGTCGACATCGGCGATTTCCTTGGGATAAGTGTCGCAAGTGATGATGATCTGCTTCTTGGCTTCGATCAGTGAATTGAAGGCGTAGAAAAACTCTTCCTGCGTGCGGCTTTTCTTGGCAAAAAACTGGATATCATCGATGAGCAGCAGGTCGAGCGAATGATAAAGCCGCTTGAATTCGTCGAAAGCCTTGTGTTCATAGGCCTTGACCACGTCGGATACATAGCGCTCGGCATGCAGGTAGCGAATTTTGGCATCGGGCCGCTCCTGCTTCAGGTGATTGCCGATGGCCTGCAGCAGATGGGTTTTGCCCAGACCTACGCCACCGTAGATAAAGAGCGGATTGTAGGCGGTGCCGGGATGATCAGCCACTTGCAATGCTGCGGCGCGTGCCAACTGATTCGCCTTGCCGGCGACGTAATTGTCGAAATTAAAGGCCGGATTGAGGCCGCAGGTGTCCCCGGCTTTTTTTCCCTTGTCGGAAGCGGTTTTGGCCGTCGGCCGCGCAAGCGTGACGACATTATCTTCTGTAGCTGGCGATGGACCTGTATTGGCGAGGATGTTCTTGGGCGCCGCCGCTTGCTGCATGCTCGGTTCGCTGACAAGTGCGCTGCTAGTGGCTTCAGCCAGGGCAAGCTCGATCTGGATCGGTTGCGGCAATACTTCCTGGGCAATGAGTTCTATGCGTTGCAGAAAGCGATCCTTGACCCACTGCTGGACAAAGCGATTGGGCGCAAACAGGCGCAATGCACCGTCGCAGCTTTGGGATTGCAGGGGTTTTATCCAAGTATTGAACTGTTGCGTGGACAGTTCCTGCTCGAAGCGGTCGAGACAAATAGACCAGAAATTTTCCATCGGTTGCCCGGGATCCTCAACAGATAGTAATTCAGGGGCTCTTGGCTCGCATCTGGTGGTTATCCTATGGAGCGCAGGCGGCATAAAATGTCGGCCATCATTCCTGCCGCCGACGATTTCTGGAATTCATTCTAGCCGGTTTGACTTAACTTATCCACAGGCTGCGGCAAGATAAAATTATTTAAAAACATTGACAGATACTGCATGAATCGGGGTAAAATCATGCGCTTTGCTTTAAGAACAGCACAGAATTACTGGAGATCACCATGAAACGCACTTACCAGCCATCGAAAGTCCGTCGCGCCCGTACCCACGGATTCCTGGTTCGCATGAAGACCCGCGGCGGCCGCGCGGTCATTGCCGCCCGTCGTGCCAAGGGCCGTGCGCGCCTGGCAGTTTGAGCGTAGCCCTTTAGGTTACGTGGACGGTTTTGACGAAATTTAGTTTTCCGAGCCGTGCGAGATTGATTAAAACGGATGATTTTTCATCCGTTTTTAATTTTCGCAAACGTATATCCGGCCGCTTTCTGGCCATACATTACCGCTATAATCACTTGAGCCGGCCGCGTCTCGGCTTGGTGATCGGCAAGAAGACCGCCCGCCTCGCCGTGCAGCGCAATTATATGCGACGCGTACTACGCGAATTGTTCAGAAATCAGCAGGCTGATTTAACCGCGGTTGATCTTGTCATACGCGCACAACGCTTGTTCACACAGGCGGATTATGCGCAGCTTCGGCAGGAATTCGGCGAGCTGCTTGGCAAGATCCGGCTCTCGCCTGTCATAGCCATACCGGATAAAACCATTTGATATCACGTTTGTTGATAGGCCTGATTCGAATCTATCAGCTGCTGCTGAGCCCTTTTTTCGGCAGTCAGTGCCGTTTTACGCCGACCTGCTCGCATTATGCGCAGGAAGCTATCAGCAAGTACGGCAGCCTGCGTGGCACTTATTACAGCCTGCGTCGATTGTTGCGTTGCCACCCTTGGCATCGCGGTGGCTATGATCCCATTCCCTAAACTCCCGACTTTCTCATCAAGATAGAGACCAATGGATACCAAGCGACTGATTATATTTATCATTTTCTCTTTTTCAGTGCTCATGCTATGGGATTCCTGGCAACAACAGCATGCGCCGCAATCAAGCGTCAGCCAACCTCAATCCGCTGATCATAGCGTGCCGCAAACTGCGCAGAACCCTCTACCGGCAGCTCCACAGGAAACGGCTGGTTTTCGGCTGGAGTCCGGACAACGTATCCAGGTTTCTACCGATCTGTTCAATGCCGTGATTGACACGGTAGGCGGCGACCTGCGTCACCTTGAGCTGACGCAGCATCGCGCCGACGGCAACACGGACAAGAACTTCGCGTTGCTCGATGATGCCGGCAATCCGATGCTCTATGTCGCCCAAACCGGCTTGATCGGCGATGAAGTGCCAACGCATAAAGCTCAATTCACCAGCGCTGCCAATCATTACAAGCTGCTGAACGACGATAACGAACTCGAAGTACGTTTGACCTGGAATGGTGATAACGGTGTCCGCGTCGACAAAATTTACACTTTCACGCGTGGTAGCTATGTCGTTGCTGTCCGCTACGAAATCACCAATGGCAGTAGCCAGACCTTGCATCCGTCGGTGTATTACCAGATCGTGCACGATAGTCAGTCCAAGCGCGGCTCCATGATGCGGCCAACCTTCATTGGTGCTGCTTACTTTACGCAGGAAGACAAGTTCCGCAAGATCAGCTTTTCCGATATGGAAGAGGCTAATTTCTCCAAAAGTGCCAAGGATGGCTGGATAGGCTTGGTGCAGCATTATTTCGTCGGCGCCTGGATTCCCGAGTCTGGGTTATCGCGCGAGTTCTATACCAAGCGGCTGGCCGAGCATATTTATTCCATCGGTAGCGTCAGCCCACTAGAGACGATTGCGCCCGGTCAAACGCTGACAGTACCGGCAAAATTGTATGCCGGCCCGCAGACGGCCAGCGACCTGACTGCTGCCGCGCCCGGGCTGGAATATGCCGTGGATTACGGTTGGCTGACGGTGATCGCCAAGCCGCTGTTCTGGGTGTTGTCGGCGATCGAAAGACTCGTACACAACTGGGGGGTTGCCATCATCCTGCTGACGGTGCTGATCAAGTTGGTTTTCTATCCGCTATCCGCTACCAGTTACCGTTCCATGGCGCATATGCGGGAACTGGCTCCGCGCTTGCAGCGCATGAAGGAGCAGTACGGCGATGACCGCCAGAAGATGCAACAGGCCATGATGGAGCTCTACAAGACGGAGAAGATCAATCCGCTCGGCGGTTGTTTGCCCATCCTGGT
>CBILOJ010000189.1:0-4135 GCA_966238525.1 uncultured Methylophilaceae bacterium
TGGTCGGCCAGCCGCCTGCATAGCCGGGCCACAACATATTCATGGTGTCGCCTTCCGACAGCCAGGGCACGGACAGAACCCGCGCATAGAACAGCGCTCCGAAGAAAATGGCGAAGAACATCACTTCGGAGAAGATGAACCAGCTCATCGCCAGCCGGAACGACTTGCCCACCTGTTGGTTGAACAGCCCGCCTTCACTCTCGCGGATGACTGAGCCAAACCAGCCAAACAGCATGAAGGCCAGCACGGCGATGCCCGCCAGCAGGATGTAGCCGCCGCCACCCAGTTCGTTGATCAACATGACAAAGCCGCTGGCCATCAGGAACAGAGCGCACGAGCCGATGATGGGCCAATGAGACGGCGGCGCTATATAGTACTTACCTTGATTTTGACTCATGCTTTCTCCTCCATTAAAAACGTTCCACCAATCGCTACGGCACAACCAGGTTTACCACCAGCAACACCGTCAGCACGAACAGAACACCCCCAATCACTCCCGCGACCACAATCTGCAGAAACGTGAGATGCGTTATATCTTCTTCATAGTCGCGCTTGCGGCGCACTCCGAAGAAGCTCCATAGAACCGCCCTGAACACGCGCCACGGCCCGAGTTTCCTGCGCTCCGGCTTCAATTCATCCGCGGCCAAAACATCGTCTCCTGTACCAACCCGCTAATCCGCGGCATCCGGCTGCAACTCAAAAAACGTATAGGATAGCGTGATGGTGTTAATGTCGTCGGGCAACTCCGGCGGCACCACGAATACCACCGGCATATCCTTGCTTTCCCGCGCTTTCAGCGGCTGCCGGGTAAAACAGAAACATTCAATTTTCTTGAAATACTCGCCAGCCTGCGCCGGTCCGTAGCTTGCCACCGCCTGGCCGACCATATCGCGATCGGTCAGATTGGTCACACGGTAAGCAATATGCGTCAGCTCGCCCGGGTGTATCTTGACGCTGGTCTGCAACGGCTCGAACTTCCAAGGCAGCTGCTCGTTCACATTGGCGACGAATTCCACCCTGATCCAGCGCGACGTATCTACCTGCGTATTCTTGGCGATCTGCTGTGCTTCACGCCGGCTGTCCACCCAGCCGATCTCGCAAGCCTTGTTGTAGATCGGCACCATCAGATAGGCAAAACCAAACATTGCCACGGCAAGAATCAGGAGCCTGAACACGCCTCGGGGTAATTTAGCCGCCATTCAGGCACTCCCGCCACTGCTGTGCAAACACATATTGATGCTGTACTCCTGCAATTACTTACTGCCTTATCCGGATAAACCAGCCCCGCATGCACCGCTCCACACTTACCTGAGGCGCATGAGGGGCGGTTTCCGCCCCTTCGCTCCTATTTAATGACTGGCGGCGTATCGAAGCTGTGGTATGGCGCCGGTGAAGGCAAGGTCCATTCCAGCGTATCGGCCCCTTCCCATGGTCTGGCCGGCGCTTTTTCACCGCTACGGATGCACTTGATCACGATGTAGAGGAACAGCAGCTGGCTCGCGCCGAAAGCAAATGCACCTATGCTCGAAATCAGGTTGAAATCGGCGAACTGCAGCGCATAGTCCGGAATCCGTCGCGGCATGCCGGCCAGGCCGAGGAAGTGCATCGGGAAGAAAGCGATGTTGAAGGCGATGAACGAAATCCAGAAGTGGATCTTGCCCAGCTTCTCGTCATACATGCGGCCCGTCCACTTGGGCAGCCAGTAATAGACACCGCCGAACATCGAGAACAGTGCACCGGACACCAGCACGTAGTGGAAATGCGCCACCACGTAATAGGTATCCTGCAGCTGGATGTCGACCGGTGCGATCGCCAGCACCAGGCCGGTGAAGCCGCCCAGCGTGAACAGCCAGATGAAGCCGACCGCAAACAGCATCGGCGTTTCGAAGCTCATCGAGCCGCGCCACATGGTGGTGACCCAGTTGAACACTTTCACGCCGGTAGGCACCGCGATCAGCATGGTGGCATAGACGAAATACAGCTGGCCGACCAGCGGCATGCCGACGGCGAACATGTGGTGCGCCCACACCGTGAACGACAGGATGGCGATCGAGGCCATGGCATAAACCATGGAGGCATAGCCGAACAGCGGCTTGCGGGCAAAGGTCGGAATGATCTGCGAAATGATGCCGAAAGCCGGCAGAATCATGATGTAAACCTCGGGATGCCCGAAGAACCAGAACAGATGCTGGAACATGACCGGGTCGCCGCCGCCGGCAGCATTGAAGAAGTGGGTACCGAAATGACGGTCGGTCAGCAGCATGGTGATGGTACCGGCCAGCACGGGCATGACGGCCACCAGCAGGTAAGCGGTAATGAACCAGCCCCAGACGAACAGCGGCATTTTCATCAGCGTCATGCCGGGTGCGCGCATGTTCATGATGGTGACGATCACGTTGATGGCACCCATGATCGACGAAATACCGAGGATGTGAATCGCCAGGATGAGCATGTCGTTGGAGATGCCGCCCTGGATGAACAGCGGCGGATACATAGTCCAGCCGCCGGCCGATGCGCCGCCCGGCACGAAGAACGAACTGACCATCAGAATGCCGGCCACCGGCAGCAGCCAGAAGCTCCAGTTATTCATGCGCGGCAGTGCCATGTCGGGCGCGCCTATCATCAGCGGCACCATCCAGTTGGCGAAACCGACGAAGGCCGGCATGATGGCGCCGAAAATCATGATGAGACCGTGCATGGTGGTCAGCTGATTGAACAATTCCGGCTGGAACAGCTGCAGGCCGGGCTGGAACAGTTCCGCGCGTATACCCATGGCCAGCGTACCGCCCACGAACAGCATGAAGAAACTGAACCAGAGGTACATCGTGCCGATGTCCTTGTGGTTGGTCGTGGTGACCCAGCGCATGACGCCGCCCGGGTGGTGATCGTGATGCTCGGCGTGATCTGCTATTGTTGCTGTACTCATCAATATCTCCTTAAGACTTTGGGCTTCGCAAACGCAGACTTAGCGTAGCGCTTTGACTTGAGCCGGTTGGACCATATCGCCTACGGAATTACCAAGCGCGTTGCGCTCGAAAGTGATCACCGAGGCGATGTCCACATCATTGAGCGTATTCTTCCAGGCCGGCATCGCGTTCTTGCCATGCAGCACGATGTCCAGATGACCGCCGGGCACCAGCTTGCCATCGGCATCTATCGCCGGGCCTTGCACCACCTTGCTGCCGGTCAAGGCAGGGAACGCGGGCGGCAAGCCCTGTCCATTTGCCTGATGGCAGACGGCGCAGTTCTTGGCATAGACTTCCTGGCCATGTGCTACCAGGTCCTCCTTGGTCCATTCCTTGTCGGCCCCGGCGGCAGCAGCTGCGTTCTTTTCCTTCTGGCCGGCGATCCACTGCTCATAATCCGCTTCGCTCTTCGCTTCCACTACGATCGGCATGTAAGCATGCGCCTTGCCGCAAAGCTCGGCGCACTGGCCACGATAGACGCCGGGTTCATCGACGCGGAACCAGCCGTCCTTGATAAAGCCCGGAATGGCGTCCTGCTTGACGCCGAAAGCCGGCACCCACCAGGAGTGAATCACGTCCTGCGAAGTCAACACGACCCGGACTTTCTTGCCGACAGGCACCACCATGGGGTTATCGACTTCCAGCAAATAGTTTTCCCCTTTTTCCGCCTTGCCGTTGATCTGGTCCTGGGTGGTTGCGAGATTGCTGGTGTATTTGATGCCCTGATCGGGATATTCGTATTCCCACTTCCATTGCGAAGCGGTGACCTTGACCGTCATATCGGAATTGGGCGTATCGCGCATCTCGATCATGGTCTTGGTCGTCGGCCAGGCCATGGCCATGAGAATGACAAAAGGAACGACGGTCCAGGTAATTTCGACCGCGGTGTTTTCGTGAAAGTGGGCAGCCTGATGGCCAGCCGCTTTGCGGTGCTTGTAGATGGAGTAGAACATGACGCCGAACACCAGCACGAAAATGGCCAGGCATATCCACAGAATAAGGGAATGCAGGTCGTAAATCTGTACCGCCATTGGCGTACGGGGCGTCTGCAAGTTGATTGCGTAATCGGCATGTGCGGCAAGAGAAACCAATGCCAACGCCACGCATGAACCAGCTCTTCTCAGAAACTGCATCATATACCCACTCCTAAAATCAGGTTAAAAAACACC
>CBILOJ010000190.1:0-4122 GCA_966238525.1 uncultured Methylophilaceae bacterium
CACGTGCTCGTCGGCGGCGGCTACGGCTATATTCGCACACGCACCGAGCAGGGCCGTTACACCGACGAGGACCGCATCTGGCAGCAGGTGATCTACAACACGGCTTGGCAGAACGGCGCCAAATTCTCGAGCCGCAGTCGGCTGGAGCAGCGCTTCCTCGACAGCGGTGACGACACGGGCTGGCGCTACCGGCAACTTCTGCGCGTAAGCAAGCCTCTGGCATCCCTGCCCAGCGTGAGTCTGGTGCTGTGGAACGAAGTCTTCATCAATTTCAGGGAAACCGATTGGGGCGCGCAACGCGGCTTCGACCAGAATCGGCTATTTGCCGGTATCGCCTGGACAGCAACGCCCGCTGCACGACTGGAATTCGGCTATCTCAACCAGTACGTACGCGGCCGCGCGCAAGACAGCATGAACCACGTGCTGTCCACCAGCCTCTTTCTCAACTTTTAAGCTCGGGCCGCAAGCGACGCTTGTGCAGTCCAGGCACGAGCCACCAGCGCACCCCTGGCTCTGGCCTCGATCTCGTAGGGGTTGCGATAATAGCCGCGCCGTGACTGCCACAGATAACGCAACAGGGTCATGCCGTTGAGGAATTGTTCTACATGCGTCAGTTCGTGCGCGAGCAAGGTAATGCCTTGCAACGTGCCCGCCTTATAAGCGCCGGTACGGAAATGAATGTGGCGCCCCAGCACCACGGCATTCATCGAACGCCGCAGCCAGAACGGCACCTGTCCATCGGCAATCCTCGCGGCATCAAGCACTGCGGATGGAAAATGCGGCTGGCATAGCTGCCGCTCTTCCCCGTTAAGCGGCCGGCAGGCAGGCCGAAGCCTCATCGGGGCCCGTCCACCACTCCTTGCCGTCTTCTTTTCAACAGGCTGCCGAAAGCGAGCGACAATAACCCCAGCGCCAGACCGAGCAGCACAATGCCACCGACATGGTCGCGGATCAGCGGAATATTGCCGAAATAGTAACCGCCGACCACCAGCGTTCCTACCCACAGTGCGGCACCGGCAACCACCGCCGGCAGGAATTTACCGAAGGTCATGCCCGAGACGCCGCCCGCGAATGGTGCGAAAGTTCGCACCACGGCGACGAACGGCGACATGAGAAAGGTGACGCGGCCGTAGCGCTCGTACAACTTGTGTGCCCGATCCAATGCCGCACGGTCGAGCCAGCGATAATTGCGGGCATAGGCCTTTTCGCCGAGCAGACGCCCCAGCCAGTAGCTCAACAGCGTCCCCAGCACGGCAGCGGCGAACAGCAACGGCAGCAGCAGCCAGAGGTTGAGCGCTCCGGTGGCGCAAAAGGCACCGCAGAAAAAGAGAAGTGGATCGCCGGGCAGGAAAAACAGCGGCAGCAAACCGATTTCGCAGAGCACGATCAGAAACAGCGCAGCGTAGGCTGCGTTGCCATTGGCGGCAATCAATGTGCCGAGACTGTCATTGAGGTGCAGCAGGATTTGCAGCAGGTCCATGGCTCAACAGCCCAGGCACGCAATAAGCTGCAGCACGGCTGCCTACTCGCCGGCCAGATGCAAGAGCACGCGGCGCGTGTTGGGCGACAGCCGGTGCTCGTAGAGGAAATGCCTTGCCAGGTGCCCAGCGCGGCTTTGCCCTCAAGCACGGGAATGGACAGGTTGGTCTGCGTGAGCGCGGTACGCACATGGGCCGGCATGTCGTCGCTACCCTCGACGGTGTGGATGAATAAGGGATCGCCGTCCGGCACCAGCCGCGCAAAAAAGCGTTCCATGTCCACCAGCACGTCGGCGTCGTAATTCTCGTTGATGAGCAGGCTGGCCGACGTATGCTGGATATACAAAGTCAGCAGGCCGGTTTCGATGCCGCTACCGGCCACCCAGTCCAGAATCTGCGGCGTGATGTCGTAAAGTCGCCGGCCATTGGTTTTGATGCTGATGTGATGGGTGAGTTGGCGCATGGATATCCTAATAGCAGGGTCAATACTGCAACATTATCCCGCCTGCCGCAAGGCTGGTGCGGCGCCGCGGCTCGCTGCTACCAACCGCGGTAATAGTGCAGGCTGGGGCCGTAGCGATAGCCCCAGGGCGGACCAAAACCGTAGCCGCCGTACCAGAACGGGTCATAGTACGGCTGATAGCGCAGCTGATATTCGCGGCGTAGCCTTTCCTGCTCCTGCAGCTTTGTCTTCTCGCGCTTGTTGATTTCGTCGGCGAAACCGTCGCGTACCGCCTGCTCATGCGCCTGGTGGATGTAATCCAGTACCTCGGCGCTGACGCCCTTCTTGCTCAGTTCCAGCGATTCCGATGGCGTCAGGTCGTAGCGTGAATTGGTTTCCTTGATCTTGCCGATGATGGTTTGCGGCGACGTGCCGGCCTTCGACATCTTGACGATTTCGTCCAGTGTCAGGTTAGGCACCGGCTTGGGCATGATGCGCTCCAGCTCTTCAGGCGAAATGCGCTGGATTTGCGGCTCCTGCATCGGTGAACTGGCGCAGCCGGCCAGCAGCGCGAGCAATCCGCCGCATATGATTCCGATCACGGTACGCATGGCAATATCCTTCAAGCTTGATGGTTACTTAGTCAGACCCGGAGGCATCCGAAAGATTCAGCCCGGCAAGCACGCTGCGCCCGTAGCTGCATCGCCACGGGCGCGGCATGCTCACGGCTTGTCGAATACCATGCGGCCGCCCTTGTAATCGACGCGCACCGTATCCTTGGCGGCGAAATGACCCGACAGAATTTCGCGCGCCAGCGGGTTCTCGATCTCGGATTGGATCGCACGCTTCAGCGGCCGTGCGCCGTAGACCGGATCGAAGCCGGCGTTGGCGATTTCAGCCAGTGCAGCATCGCTGACATCCAGGCCGATATCCATGGCCGCCAGGCGCTTCCTGAGACCCTGGATCTGTATCGAAGCGATCGCTTTCACATGCGCTTCGCCCAATGCGTGGAATACCACCACCTCGTCGATGCGATTGATGAATTCGGGCCGGAAGTTGGCCTTCACTTCACCCATGACCGCCAGCTTGATCACCTGGTAATCGTCGCCGCTCATGCTTTGAATCATCTGTGAACCGAGATTGGAAGTCATGATGATCACCGTATTCTTGAAGTCCACGGTCCGGCCCTGGCCGTCGGTCAGGCGACCATCGTCGAGGACTTGCAGCAGCACGTTGAACACATCGGGGTGCGCCTTCTCCACCTCGTCGAGCAGGATCACGCTGTACGGCTTACGGCGTACCGCTTCCGTCAGGTAGCCGCCTTCCTCGTAACCGACATAGCCCGGCGGTGCGCCAATGAGCCGCGCCACCGAATGCTTCTCCATGAATTCGCTCATATCAATGCGGATCAGATGCTCCTCCGAATCGAACAGGAAACCGGCCAGCGCCTTGGTCAACTCGGTCTTGCCGACGCCGGTCGGGCCCAGGAACAGGAAAGATCCGTAGGGCCGATTGGGGTCGGCGAGACCCGAGCGCGAGCGGCGGATGGCGTCCGATACCAGGCGTACGGCCTCGTCCTGGCCCACTACGCGTTCATGCAGCTTGTCTTCCATGTGCAGCAGCTTGTCGCGTTCGCCCTGCAGCATTTTCGACACTGGAATACCGGTGGCACGCGACACCACCTCGGCGATTTCCTCGGTGCCGACCTGAGTGCGCAGCAGTTGCGGATGCTGGCGCTCGGCCTCGGATTCGGCGCTGGCAGCCTGGCCCAGCTGCGCCTCGAGTTGCGGCAGCTTGCCGTATTGCAGTTCGGACACCTGCTGCCAGTCGCCGCGGCGCTTGGCGTCCTCCATCTGCTGGCGGATGCGCTCGATTTCTTCCTTGATGTGCTGGCTGCCGGCCACCATCGCCTTCTCGGCTTTCCACACCTCGTCAAGGTCGGCGTACTCCTTCTCGAGCCGGCCGATTTCTTCCTCGATCAGGGTCAGCCGTTTCTGCGAAGCCTCGTCCTTTTCCTTCTTGACCGCCTCGCGCTCGATCTTGAGTTGGATCAGCCGGCGGTCGAGCTTGTCCATGACCTCGGGCTTGGAGTCGATCTCCATCTTGATGCGGCTCGCCGCCTCGTCGATGAGATCGATCGCCTTGTCGGGCAGGAAGCGGTCGGTGATATACCTATGGGAAAGCTCGGCCGCAGCGACGATG
>CBILOJ010000191.1:0-4113 GCA_966238525.1 uncultured Methylophilaceae bacterium
GCCCTGCAGTTCATGAACCACGTGATGCCGGGCAATGTGGCGCGGGTCAAGCTCTACCAGGACGAAATCCCGTTGTTCTCGCGCTTCCAGATCGAGCACCAGATCGAGACTGCGTTCTCGCGCGAAGTACGCCTGCCCTCCGGCGGCGCTATCGTCATCGACCATACCGAAGCCTTGGTGTCGGTAGACGTCAACTCGGGCCGCTCCACCAAGGGCAGCGACATCGAGCAGACGGCCTTCAATACCAATCTGGAAGCAGCGGAAGAAGTCGCCCGCCAACTGCGTTTGCGCGACTTGGGCGGCTTGGTCGTCATCGATTTCATCGACATGGAAAACCAGCGCAACCAGCGCGAGGTGGAAAACCGCCTGCGGGAAGCGCTGCACCATGACCGCGCCCGCGTGCAGACCGGCAAAATCTCGCGCTTCGGCCTGCTGGAGCTGTCGCGTCAGCGTCTGCGCCCCTCGCTTGGCGAATCCAACCACATTCCCTGCCCGCGCTGCCACGGCACCGGTCATATCCGCGGCATCGAGTCGACCGCCTTGCACATCCTGCGCATCACGCAGGAAGAGGCAATGAAGGAAAACAGCGCCATCATCCAGGTGCAACTGCCGGTGGAAGCCGCGACTTTCCTGCTCAACGAGAAACGCGCCGAAATCCATTCCATCGAGCAGCGCATGGGCGTGGAAGTGGTGCTGATCCCCAACATCCATCTCGAGACGCCGAACTACAGCATTACCCGCATCCGCCATGATGACGTCAGCGAAGAAACCTCGCGCGCCAGTTATGAAATGGTCGAAATGCCGACCGATGTCACCGATATCGTCAATCTCGTGCAGGAGCCGAAGGCGGTCCGCACCGAAGCTGCGGTCAAGGGTATTACTCCGGCCTCCCCGGCACCGAGCACAGTGGACAAGGTGCCCGCCTCGACTTCGTTGTTCGGACGTTTCAAGACCTGGCTCAACGGTATTACTTCGACGACCAAACCGGAACCCGAGGCGACAACCCGTCGTGATACCAATCGTACCGCCGGTGCACGCCGTGGCCGTAATAACCAGGGTGGCCGCAATTCCGAGCGTACGCCAACTGCCGAGCGCGGCTCACGGGAACGCAGCGGCAAGGAACGTAATGCCGAGCGCCGTCCGCAGCAGGAGCCACGAGCCCAGCAAGCACGTACGGAAAAAGCAGCCGAACGCGAGAAGACCCCGTCGAGCCAGGCCAATGCCAATGCTGAAGCCGGTGGCGAATCGCGTAGTCGTCGCAGCCGCAATGGTCGCCGCGAACGTGGCCCACGCAACGAGAATGTGCAGCGTGAGCCGGCCGCTTCGGTTGCTTCTGCTACCGAGAACGTTGCCAAGCCTGTAGCCAGCGGACGTCAACAGACGCCAGCCGAGAAGCTGATCCTGGAAATGCCGATGGATAATCAACCGCTACCGGAGCAATCTGCTGCAACGGAACAAGTGGTAGCTGAGCAGCCTGTGCTGGTAACTTCCGCCGCTGAGACTGTTGCGCCTGCCACCCCGGCACCAGTTGCAACAGAAACGGTAGCGACTGAAAAAGCCGAGCCGGTTGCCGCTGGCGACGCCAAGCCAGACACGACTGAAAATGCGGTAGACGCAGACGTGGATAAGGCGCCGAAAAAGCCGCGTGCGCCGCGCCGTCGCAAGCCGGTCGAAGCAAAACCGGTCGATCTGAGTGCCAGCGGTCTGCAACTGGTGGAAACCAAACCATCCAGTGCGGCACCTGAGCCCGAGGCGGCACCCGAAGCGCCCAAGCCCCGCCGCGCTGCTGCATGGCAGCAAAAGGCCGCCGAGCAGCAGCCTGAAGGCGAATCGCTGGTCATGGTGGAAACGCAAAAATAAGCTAGCCTTAGCTAATAAAAAAGCCCCGTATTGGGGCTTTTTTATTTTGGGCAAAACCAACGCGATGGTTTCAGGCGATACGACTTCACGCAAGTCGGCTAAATCCTGCGTCAGGCAGACTGTTCCATGCCATCAGGAATATCGGCACCGTAGAACCTGGCTTTCAGCTTCTTGAGCTGGTCGCGATATTCGGCCGCCTTCTCGAATTCGAGATCCTTGGCACTGTCATGCATGGCTTTTTCCAGGCGCTTCATTTCCTTGAGCACCTGTTTCTCGCTCAGGCTTTCGTAACTGGCCTGATCCTGCGCCGCCTGCCGCTCGCGCTTGGCTTCGTCCTTGTCGTAAACGCCATCGATAATATCCTTGATGCGCTTGGAAACGCCGCGCGGCACGATACCGTGCTGCTCGTTGAAAGCCATCTGCTTCTTGCGCCGACGCTCGGTTTCTTCCATGGCCAGTTTCATCGAACGCGTAATGCTGTTGGCGTAAAAGATCACCTTGCCGTTGAGGTTGCGTGCAGCGCGGCCTGCAGTCTGGATCAACGAGCGCGCCGAACGCAGGAAGCCTTCCTTGTCGGCATCGAGCACGGCGACCAGCGAGACTTCGGGAATATCGAGTCCTTCGCGCAGCAGGTTGATGCCCACCAGCACGTCGAATTCCCCCAGGCGCAAATCGCGGATGATCTCGACGCGCTCCACCGTATCGATATCCGAATGCAGATAACGTACCTTGATGCCGTGTTCGGCCAGGTAATCGGTAAGATCCTCCGCCATGCGCTTGGTCAGCGTCGTCGCCAGCACGCGCTCGCCCACGGCCACGCGCAGCTTGATCTCGGACAATAGATCATCCACCTGGGTATCGGCCGGCTTGACGATGATTTCAGGGTCGACAAGCCCGGTCGGACGTGCCACCTGCTCCACCACACGCTCGGTGTGAGCAGCCTCGTAGTCCGCCGGCGTGGCCGAAACGAACACGCACTGGCGCATGATGCGCTCGAATTCCTCAAATTTGAGCGGACGGTTATCGAGTGCCGAGGGCAAGCGAAAGCCGTAGTCGACCAGGTTTTCCTTGCGCGAGCGATCGCCCTTGTACATGCCGCCGATCTGCGGCACCGTCACATGGCTCTCGTCTATGATCATCAGCGCATTCTTGGGCAGGTAATCGATCAGCGTCGGCGGCGGTTCGCCCGGACCGCGGCCCGACAAATGGCGCGAGTAATTTTCGATGCCCTTGCAGAAGCCGATCTCGTTCAGCATTTCGAGGTCGAAACGCGTGCGCTGCTCGATGCGCTGCGCCTCCACCAGCTTGTGATCCTTGACGAAGGTATCGACGCGCTCGCGCAGCTCGTGCTTGATCTTTTCCATTGCGCGTATCGTCGTTTCGCGCGGCGTCACGTAATGGCTGGATGGGTAGATCGTGTAGCGCGGAATCTTGTTGTGGATCTGCCCCGTGAGCGGGTCGAACAACGTCAGCGATTCCACCTCGTCGTCGAACAGCGAGATGCGCACCGCCGTTTCCGAGTTTTCCGCCGGAAAGACATCGATAACGTCGCCGCGCACGCGAAAAGTGCCGCGCGCGAAATCGAATTCATTGCGATCGTACTGCATACCGATAAGGCGCTGGATCGCGTCGCGCTGACTAATTTTTTCGCCCTGCGTCAGGTGTAAAACCATGCCGTGGTAATCCACCGGGTCGCCAATGCCGTATATAGCTGAAACGGTAGCGACAATGATGCTGTCTTCGCGCTCGAGCAAGGCTTTGGTCGCCGAGAGCCGCATCTGCTCGATGTGTTCGTTGATGCTGGAATCCTTCTCGATGAACAGGTCGCGCGAAGGCACGTAAGCTTCAGGCTGGTAGTAATCGTAGTAGGAGACGAAGTATTCCACCGCATTGTGCGGAAAGAATTCCCGGAATTCGGAGTAAAGCTGTGCTGCCAATGTCTTGTTAGGCGCCATCACGATAGCGGGCCGGCCAATGCGGGCGATGACGTTGGCCATGGTATAGGTCTTGCCCGAGCCGGTCACGCCCAGCAGCGTCTGGAAGCGCAGGCCGCGATTGATACCGTCGGTCAGCTGTTCGATCGCCTGCGGCTGATCGCCGGCGGGCGGAAAGGGTTGGTGCAACTGATATTTGCTGTTGGGGAATGTAACGATCACGTCAAACGCCTGTAACGGAGAAGTTTATTCTAGCAGTCAGTCCCTAGAAACTTTACATAGTATTTCAGGTCATGCTGATTGGCTCGAGATCATCAAG
>CBILOJ010000192.1:0-4109 GCA_966238525.1 uncultured Methylophilaceae bacterium
ATCGGCGTTGTCATTGCGCTCGGCCGGGTTCACGAAATCGTCTATTTCGGCCAGGGGTTTCGTGCCCTGCATTTCCAAAACACGGGCACGACCGGCATCCGCGACTACGATCCAGGTGGGCTGCATCAATGTCTCCTTCGCATCTGTTGGGGATATTCCTAATATCCTTGCAGATTTCCGGTTTTCAACGGTCGATACGGATTTAATTGACGGGATTCAGAGCCGGGGAGCAGATGGGCTCAGACCCAGCACGCACAAAATTCGTGGTCGCACCGAGTCGAGCAGCGCGGCATCATCCACCAGCGAGCGGCGATAAGAGGGGATCATGGCCTGCAGCTTTTCCTGCCAGTTTCCGCTGTTGATGCGCTTGCTGAAGCAGCGTTCGATGACTTCCAGCATGGCCGGCACCGAAACCGATGCGCCGGGTGAGGCCCCAAGCAACGCAGCCAGCGACCCATCCTGGGCTGCCACGATTTCGGTGCCGAATTCGAGCTTGCCGCCGTGTCTGCCTACCGGCTTGATGATCTGTACGCGCTGGCCCGCAGTGGTCAGCGTCCAGTCTTCGGCTTTTACCTCGGGATAGAACCGGCTCAAAGACTGGATGCGCGCCGCATGCGATTGGAAAACCTCGCTGACCAGGTAGCGGGTCAAATCCAGATTGTGACGGCCGGCAGCAAGCATGGGCTTGAGGTTGCCGGCATGGATCGAGCGGAACATGTCGAGAAATGACCCGTTTTTGAGGAATTTGGTGGTGAAGCCGGCATACGGACCGAACAGCAATGCCGGCTGGCCGCGGATAATGCGCGTGTCCAGATGCGGCACCGACATCGGTGGCGCTCCCAGCGGCGCCTTGCCGTAAACCTTGGAATCATGTCGTCCGACCACTTCCGGGTTGTTGCAAACCAGCCATTGGCCGCTGACCGGAAAACCGCCATAGCCGCGGCCTTCGGCGATGCCCGATTTCTGCAGCAGCGGCAGGGCGCCGCCGCCGGCACCGAGGAAGACGAAACCGGCGTCGAGTGTGGACACGCTCCCTGACCCATCCTGCATGCGCACGTTCCAGCGGCCGTTTTTCTGCTGCTGCAGATCCTGCACCGAGTGGCGCAGCAAGAGCTCGAAATTGCCGTGCGCCTTGAGAATATCGACCAGGTGGCGCGTGAGCACACCGAAATCGACATCAGCGCCGTAGTCGACGCGCGTAGCCGCCACTGGCTGGCTGTCGTCACGGCCCTGCATGACCAGCGGCATCCATTGCCGCAGACGGTCGTGGTCCTCGCTGTACTGCATGTCGCGGAACAGATGGTGTCGGCTCAACGCGGCGTGACGTTGGCGCAGCAAGTCGACATTCTCCGTGCCCCAGACGAAGCTCTGGTGCGGTACGGCATTGATGAAACGGTGCGGCGCGGGCAGGGCGCCTTGCTCGACCAGATGCGCCCACAGCTGCAGGCTGACCTCGAACGCGGCATTGATCGACAATGCGCGATCGATGGCGACGTTGCCGTCGTTAAGTTGTGGCGTGTAATTCAGCTCGCAGTAGCCGGCGTGGCCGGTACCGGCATTGTTCCAGGCATCCGTGCTTTCATCGGCGACGTGATCGAGGCGCTCCACCATCGTGATACGCAGCCCGGGATCGAGTTGCATCAACAGCACGCCGAGCGTGGCGCTCATGACGCCGCCACCGACGAGCAGAACGTCTATGGATGTGTCGGACATAATCTGGTTCTGGCTTCCGGAACGGCTATTCCACGGTGACCGATTTGGCCAGATTCCTCGGCTTGTCGACGTCCGTACCCTTGAGCAGGGCGCTGTGGTAGGCCAGCAACTGCACGGGAATAGTGTGCAGGATAGGCGACAGCATGCCGACGTGGCGCGGCGTGCGGATCACGTGCACGCCTGCACTGTCGGTGAAATTGGTATCGGCATCGGCGAACACGAACAGCTGACCGCCGCGCGCGCTGACTTCCTGCATATTGGATTTCACCTTTTCCAGCAAGGTGTCGTTGGGTGCGATCACGACCACGGGCATGTCCTTGTCCACCAAGGCCAGTGGGCCGTGCTTGAGCTCACCGGCAGGATAGGCCTCGGCGTGGATGTAGGAAATTTCCTTGAGCTTGAGCGCCCCTTCGAGCGCGATCGGGTAATGCACGCCGCGTCCGAGGAATAGCGCATGCTGCTTCTGCGAAAAGGACTTGGCCCACTCGCGAATCTGTGGCTCGAGATTGAGCGCATATTGCACACTGCCCGGCAAATGGCGCAAAGCTTCCAGATGCGCTTGCTCCTGCTCCGCGCTCAGTAGTCCGCGCCGCTTGGCCAGTGTCGCCGCCAGCGTAAACAAACCGATCAACTGCGTGGTGAAAGCCTTGGTCGAAGCGACGCCGATCTCGGCGCCGGCGCGTGTATAGAACACTAACCGCGAAGCACGGGGAATCGCGCTTTCCTGCACGTTGCAGATGGCAAGCGTGAGCGCTTGACCCAGCGACTTGGCATGCTTGAGCGCTTCCATGGTATCCAGCGTCTCGCCCGATTGTGAAATCGTCACGATGAGCTGGCGTGGATTGGGCACCGAGCGCCGGTAGCGGTATTCGCTCGAAATTTCCACCGTGGTCGGCAATTGCGCCAGGCTTTCCAGCCAGTAACGCGCGGTGAGGCCGGCGTAGTAGCTGGTGCCGGCCGCCAGGATCAGCACGCTGTCGACCTGGTCGAGGACTTCGGCTGCATGTTTGCCGAACAGCTCGGGACTGAACGCGTTGTCGTCGATCATGGCTTCCATGGTGTCGGTCAGCGCACGCGGCTGCTCGTGGATTTCCTTCTGCATGAAGTGGGCGTAGGGGCCTAGTTCCATCGATGCCAGCGAGACATCGCTGCGATGCACGACCCGCTCTATTGCAGCCCCAGCATTATCGAACACGCGCACACCGGCACGGCGGATTTCGGCGACATCGCCATCCTCGAGATAAATCACGTTACGCGTGACCGAAAGCAGCGCCGAGACGTCGGAGGCGATAAAATTCTCGCCTTCACCGACGCCAATCAGCAGCGGGCAGCCCAAACGCGCGCAGATCATGACGTCGGGTTCGTCGATGGCGACGACACTGATGGCAAAGGCGCCGGTAAGCTCAGTTACAGCCTGCTGCGTCGCTGCAAGCAGATCCAGGCCTTGCTTGTGATGGTAATGGATCAAATGGGCGATGACTTCGGTATCGGTCTGCGACTCGAAGGCGTAACCCAGCGCCTGCAACCGGTTGCGCTGCGCGTCGTGGTTTTCGATGATGCCGTTATGCACGACGGCGATTTCGCCGCAGGAAACGTGCGGGTGCGCATTGGATTCGGTGACGCCGCCGTGGGTTGCCCAACGCGTATGGCCGATGCCGACCTGACCGACAATATTCTCCGCGCTGGCCTTGCTTTGCATGCCGGCCACACGGCCAACGGCCCGCACGCGGCGGATCGCCACCCGGTCCGCACCATCGGTGAGCACGGCAATGCCGGCTGAATCATAGCCGCGATACTCAAGCCGGCTCAGGCCTTCTACCAGCATCGGAACTACGTTGCGTGCCGCGACGGCGCCTACAATACCGCACATAAATTACCCTTTATCGTTCTGCTTGCTATATGGTGATGCGTCAAACGTCGCATTTTTTCTGCGGCCGCTTCCAGCCTGCAATCGACGTCTGCCGGCTGCGTGACAAGGTCAGTTCATTGGCCGGCGCATCCTTGGTTATGGTGGAACCGGCGCCTATGGTGGCATCGGCACCTACGGTGACCGGCGCGATCAATTGGGTATCGGAGCCGATGAAGGCACGGTCGCCGATGACGGTGCGGAATTTGTTGACGCCGTCGTAATTGCAGGTAATGGTGCCGGCACCGATGTTGACCTGCTTGCCCACAGTGGCATCGCCGACATAGCTGAGGTGATTGATCTTGGTGCCCGTGCCCACTTGAGCATTCTTGAGCTCGACAAAATTGCCGATATGGGCGCTGTCGGCAAGTTCGCTGCCGGGACGCAGACGGGCATAAGGCCCGATGCGGCAATCGGTCGCGATCTTCGCCTTTTCAATATGCGTGAATGGCGCGATGGTGCTACCTGCGCCAATCTCTGCCTCCTGAAT
>CBILOJ010000193.1:0-4070 GCA_966238525.1 uncultured Methylophilaceae bacterium
TAGTGCATTGACCAATCTTGATAAGCACGACGAGGGGCTTGCCGCTTATCGCCAAGCACTAACCATCAAGCCCGATTACGTTAGGGCTATTTACAATATTGCCGTTCTGCATGAGAAGCAAAGGCAATACGAAGCGGCTTTCCAGCACTATGAGCAAGCGATAGATACCGATCCGACTTTCGCGGAAGCCGGATGGAATCTAGGTCTGCTGCATCTCATGCACAGCCGGTTTGCAAAAGGCTGGTCCTATTACGAGCAGCGCTGGCTATTGAAGGAAAGCATCCCGTTTCCGGCCACACCCTACCCGCGCTGGCTGGGTGAGAAAAACATCGCCGGCAAGACGCTATACGTGCAGGTCGAACAGGGATATGGCGACGCAATCCAGATGGTGCGCTACGTTAGCCTCCTGCTGTTGTGTGGCGCTAAATGCTGGATTCAATGCCCTACATCGCTTGGCGCCCTATTTGCCCGCAGCTTCCCGCAAGCGCATGTTATGACAACCGACGCCTATCCCGAGCCCTGCGATTTCCACGTACCGCTCATGAGCCTGCCGCTCGCCTGCAGAACCTTCGCGGAAACGGACATTCCGGCGACCGTGCCTTATCTGCAGGCCGATGCGGAGCGCGTCGCTTACTGGAAGAAGGAGCTGGCTTCCTGGTCGATCGCCACCGTTGGCCTCGTCTGGCGCGGTAACCCGACGCATGACAACGACCACAACCGCTCGACCACACTCGCCGCTTACTTACCGCTGATCGCGAAGCATCCGGAAATCCGCTTCGTCACTCTGCAGAAAGACATGACCGACGAAGAGCGCAGCCTGCTCGAAGGGCTCGCCAACGTGCGCATGCTGGATGCCGAGCTGGCCGATTTCGACGAGTCGGCAGCGGTCATGCGCAACCTGGACTTGATGATCAGCATCGATTCGGCGCCAGCGCATCTGGCCGGCGCGCTCGCTGTACCGACCTGGATATTGCTGCCGTTCAACGGCGAATGGCGCTGGCTCATGGAGCGCGACGATACGCCGTGGTATCCCACTGCCCGCCTGTTCCGTCAACCCGGCCGCGGCGATTGGGACAGTCTCATCGAACAGATTCATACCGAACTTGGAAAACTAGGGGAAACAACGCATGCATAAATCCAGAAATCTCTCGCAACGGGGCTTCACCCTGCTCGAACTGCTGGTAGTCATGGTGATTATCGGCCTGCTGGCAGGCTATGTCGGGCCCAAGTATTTCGCCCAGATCGGCAAAGCCGAGACCAAAACGGCCAAGGCGCAGATCGATGCGCTGGGCAAGGCGCTGGATCAGTACCGGCTCGACACCGGCCATTACCCGAGCACCGAGCAGGGCTTGGCCGCGCTCAATGCGCAGCCCTCGGATGAGAGCCGCTGGCAGGGACCGTATCTGCAGAAGGCGGCGCCGAACGACCCGTGGGACAAGCCCTACCTGTACCGCTACCCGGGCCAGTACAACGAATACGACTTGTGGTCTTACGGCAAGGACGGCCAAGCCGGCGGCATGGATGAAGCGGCCGACGTGACGAACTGGTATTGAGCATTGCGCGCCAATGAACAGGACCTACAGCGAGTATTGAAGCCAACGTGAAATTCGATCTGAAAGTAGCGCGCGGACAGGCGGTGCAGTCGTTGACGCTGGAGGCGACCGACGCCGTGCAGGCGCAGCTCATGGCCGAAGCGCAAGGCTACAGCGTGCTGGCGACCAAAGCCCTGAGCGGCATGGCGCGGGCGCGCAACTTCCGCCGCAACAGGTTCAACCTCACGCTGTTCAGCCAGGAACTGCTGTCGCTGCTCGAATCCGGCCTCAACCTGATCGAGGCCATCGAGGCGCTGGCGGAAAAGGAACAGCAGGCCGAGACCAAGACCATCCTCACCCAGGTCATGGCGGCACTCTACGAAGGCCTGCCGCTGTCGGGTGCGCTCGAACGCTTTCCGCAGACCTTCCCGCCGCTGTATGTCGCACTCGTGCGTAGCAGCGAACGCACAGGCGACATGCCGCAGGCACTGGCACGACACGTCGCCTACCAGTCGCAGATCGATGCGGTACGCAAGAAGATCGTCACCGCTTCCATTTACCCGGTGCTGCTGATCACGGTCGGCGGCCTCGTCATGCTGTTCCTGCTGGGCTATGTCGTGCCCAAGTTCAGCATCATCTATGAAAGCGCAGGCACCGACCTGCCGTGGATGTCGCAGATGCTGCTGGCCTGGGGCAAGCTGCTGCAGCAATATGGCTCGCAGGTGTTCATGGCCTTCATTGCCATCGTCGCGCTGCTGGGCTACGTGCTGAGCCGCCCTGCCGTGCGCGGCGCCATCATGAACCAGGTGTGGAAGATTCCGGCGCTGGGCGAAACCATGCGCATCTACCAGCTCGCGCGCTTCTATCGCACGCTGGGCATGCTGCTGCATGGCGGCATTCCGCTCGTCACCGGCATGCAGATGGTAGCGCCGCTGTTGCAGCCGGCGCTGCGCGCGAGCCTGGCCCAGGCCGAGCGCGACGTGCGCGAGGGCAAGCCGCTGTCCGACGCCATGGAAAGCTGCGGCATGACCACCTCGATTGCACTCAGGATGCTGCGCGTCGGCGAACGCACCGGCGGCATGGGCGAAATGATGGAGCGCATCGGCATTTTCTATGACGAGGAAATCGCGCGCGCCGTCGACTGGTTCACGCGCTTGCTGGAGCCGCTGCTCATGGTGGTGATCGGCCTCGTCATCGGCGTGGTCGTCGTGCTCATGTACATGCCGATTTTCGAACTGGCCGGGAGCGTGCAATGAACAAGCCGCAGGACAATCCCGCCATGCACGCGCTCGACGCAAGCTCAGCGCTGACGCTGCAGCAGGTGAACGCGGCACGCGAACTGGCGGCGCAGAGCAACCGCCATCTGCTCGACGTGCTCGAGGAAACCTGCGGGCTGGAAGCCGACGATTTCATCGCGGCGCTGGGCCGGCTCTTGCATTACCCGGTTTTCCCCATCCTGCAACTAGCCGAAATGACGCCGGACTTCGCGCTGTTGCCCTACCCCGAAGCCGCCAAACAGGAATGTGCGGCATTGCGCGACGGCGACGACCGGTTGCATATCGTCTGCGCCAATCCGTTCGACAGTGCGCTGCAGAGCCGGCTCGACCTGCAGATCGGCGAGCCGGCGCTGTGGGGCATCGTCCACCGCAAGGATCTCGCCGCCTTCCTCGCCCGCTTCGAGGAAAGCATGCGCGCCATGGATGGCATCCTGCCCGAACACGCGGATACCGACAGCGACGGCAGCGGCGTCGAGGACATCTCGCTGCGCTCGATTTCCGAGGACACAAGCCCGGTGGTCAAACTCGTGCGCTCAACGCTGTACGACGCGCTCAAGGCCGGCGCCAGCGACATTCACATGGAATCCGAGACGCACGGCCTCACCATCAAATACCGCATCGACGGCGTGCTCAACCTGGTGGGCAGCGCCAACGGCGTGCTGCAGGCGGAGCACGCGATCTCGCGCATCAAGGTCATGTCCGAACTCGACATCGCCGAGCGGCGCGTGCCGCAGGACGGCCGCTTCAAGGTGCGCGCGCTGGGGCGCGAGGTGGACATGCGCGTTTCCATCATGCCCAGCGTGTTCGGCGAGGATGCCGTGCTGCGCATTCTCGACCGCAAGGCCATCACCGACCAGGCGCGCGGCCTGAGCCTGGAAGTGCTGGGCTTCGAGGAAGCGATCATGCAGCGCTTCCGCCTGCTGGCGGAGGAACCCTACGGCATGCTGCTCGTCACCGGTCCCACCGGCTCGGGCAAGACGACGACGCTGTACGGCATCATCTCCGAGATCAACAACGGCCAGGACAAGATCGTCACTATCGAGGACCCGGTGGAATACCAGCTGCCGGGCGTGCTGCAGATCCCGGTCAACGAGAAGAAGGGTCTGACCTTCGCCCGTGGCCTGCGCTCGATACTACGCCATGACCCGGACAAGATCATGGTCGGCGAAATCCGCGATTCCGAAACCGCGCAGATTGCCGTGCAATCGGCGCTGACCGGCCACCTCGTGCTGTCCACGGTGCACGCCAACAACGTGTTCGA
>CBILOJ010000194.1:0-4058 GCA_966238525.1 uncultured Methylophilaceae bacterium
CGGCGTGTTCTCGCCCGTGCGCGGCGAATATGTCGATCTTGTCGCGCAGGCGCCATTGCCGGCTACGAACCTGGCGTTCGACATCGGCACCGGCAGCGGCGTGCTGGCCGCTGCCCTGGCGCAACGCGGTGTAACCCGCGTCGTGGCAACCGATCAGGATCCGCGTGCCTTGGCCTGCGCCCGCGAGAATATTGGCCGGCTTGGCCTGGCCGGCAAGGTTGAAGTTGTACAGGCCGATCTATTCCCCGAAGGCAAAGCCCCTCTTATCGTCTGCAATCCGCCATGGATTCCGGCTCGCCCCAGCGCACCGATAGAGCATGCGATTTATGATCCTGACGGCCGTATGTTGAGCGGTTTCCTGAATGGCCTGCACACGCATCTCGAACCCGGCGGGGAAGGCTGGCTCATCCTGTCCGACATTGCCGAGCATCTGGGTTTGCGTACGCGCGCGGATTTGCTGGCGGCTTTCGACTCCGCGCAACTAAAGGTGGTGGACAGAATGGATATCCGTCCCCGGCATGGCAAATCTGCCGATGCCACCGATCCGCTGCATGCAGCGCGCGCCAGCGAGATTACTTCATTATGGAGACTGGCTGCGCGCTAATTCTCGAACGGCAATGGCATCAGGATAGCCGTGCCATTGCCGAAAGCTTACTGTTCTTCCTGTCGCTCGAATTTGCCAAAATGCAGCATGATGGTGGGCAGTATCAGCAGGTTGAGGATGGTCGAAGTGACCAGCCCGCCGACGATGATGGTGGCCATCGGACCTTCAATTTCGCGTCCGGGCTGGCCGCTGCCGGCGGCAAGCGGCAACAGGCCGAGTGCGGTTACCAGCGCCGTCATGAGGATGGACGGCAGCCGTTCGGAAGCGCCCTTGATCGCCGTTTCCAAACCCCAGGTCAGGCCTTCCTTGTCGACCAGGTGCTGGTAGTGCGAGACCAGCATGATGGAATTGCGCAAGGTGATGCCGAACAGCGTGACGAAACCCACCAGCGAACCGAGCGAAATCCAACCGCCCGTGACCAGGGCCGCCAACACGCCGCCTATGAGCGCGAACGGCAGATTGGCAAAGGTGAGCAGCAGGTTGCGCAGGCGGCCGAAGGCGACGTAGAGCATGAGGAAGATCCCGACGCCGGCCAGCAGGGAATGCACGACCAGGTCCTCGCGCGATTGCGCCTGCTCCTCGGCTTCGCCGGTAAAGGCGAGATAATTGCCGGGTGCGAGCCGCACCTCTTTATTGATCGCTTGCCGTACGTCCTTGGCAAAACTCTGGATGTCGCGCCCGACCACATTGGCCGTCACGGTTTGGATTCGCTTCGCGCCCTCGTGCAGGATCTTGGAGCGGCCGCTTTCCTGACCAATGTCGGCCACGTCGCGCAGACGGATGATCTTGCCATCGGGGTTGATCAGCGGCAGTTCGGCGACCTGCTGAATGCTGTTGCGGTATTCGGGTGCCAGCACCACGCTGACGCCGATTACGCGATTGCCGTCGTAGACTTGGGTGACGGGCACGCTTTCATACGCCGCGCGCACGCTATCGAGCACGTCGGTCGGCTGCAGTCCCCATAGGGCCAGCTTGTCCGGCCGCAGCCTGATGACGAGCTGTGGCGTTCCCGGCGGCGATTGCACCAGCACGTCGGCGGCTCCCGGAATGCTTGCCAGGGTACTGGCGATGGCCTGGGCGTCGCGATCCAGGGCATCAAGGTTGCGGCCGTAGATATTGATGACCATGGAGGCGGCATAGCCGGAGATGGTTTCTTCGATGCGCTCAGTCAGGAAGGTGTTGATGGCGAAATTGACGCCGGGGAAAACGGCACCGATCTTGCCGTCTTCACCGACACCGGAAAGCTTTTCACGGATTTCCTCGAGAATGCGCGACTGCTCTTCACCCGACAGGGTACCGATCTCGATCTCGAATTCGCTGTAGTGGGTGCCGAAAGTGTCAGCGCCGTTTTGCGCCCGGCCTACCCATTGCACCACCGAGCGTACGCCGTCGATTTCACGTATGGCCTGGCTGACATGATTGCCGATGCGCAGCGACTCCTGCTCGGAAGTGCCGGGGACGGCCGTCATGTGCATGATGAAATGACCTTCATGCAGGTTGGGAATGAACTGGCTCTTGAACAGCGGCAGCATGCCCAGGCCGAGCGCGATCAGGATGATGGCGACGGTAATGATGAGTTTGTACTGTTTCTCGATGTGCCGCAGCAGCTTGACGTAGCCGCGCTTGATGAAACGTATCATTGGCGGGTCTTCGCTCTCGAGCGGCGCATTGCCCAGCAGCAGATAGCACAGCGCCGGTGTCAGCGTCAGCGCCACCACCAATGAGGCGAGAATGGCAGAAATATAGGCCATGCCGAGCGGTGCGAACAGTCTTCCGGCCACGCCACCCAGAGTCAGCAGCGGCACGAATACCAGCACGACGATGATGGTGGCATAGACCACCGAGCTGCGTACTTCCATCGAGGCGTTGAATACCACGCGATAGCTCGGCAGCGGTGTCGGCAACATGCGATTTTCACGCAGGCGGCGGAAGATGTTTTCCGAATCGATAATGGCGTCATCCACCACTTCGCCAAGCGCGATCGCCAGTCCGCCCAGTACCATGATGTTGAGACCGACGTCGAAATAGCCCAGTACGACGATGGCCGACAGCAGCGACAGCGGAATTGCCGTGGCCGAGATGAAGGCCGTGCGCACATTGAACAGGAACAGAAACAATACGGTGATGACCAGCACCGAGCCGATCAGGATGTCGGTGCGCACACCGTCGATGGCAGTTTCGATGAAGTTGGCGGGCCGAAACAGGCCGGGGCGCAAGGTGACGTCCTGCGCTTCCAGCGTATCGTCCAATTCCTGCAACGATTTTTCTATGTTCTGCGTGACGCCGTTGGTATTGGCGCCCAGCTGCCCCTGCACCGAAAGATAAATGCCGGGCTGGCCATCAATGGCGGCGGCGCTGATCGACGGCGCCGCGCCTTCGACGACCTCGGCTACATCGCTCAAGCGTATGGTCTGGCCATTGATGTGCAGCAGCGTGGCCTGCGCCAGTTGCGTCGTTGTCAGCGCCTGGCCTTCGCTGTTGATGACGATGCGCTGGTTGTTGTTTTCGATGAAGCCCGCACCACGTACGCCGGTAGCCTTGACCGCGGCCTGCATGACCTGCTGCAGCGATACGTTGTAGCGGATCAGCTTGTCCGGATCGACCTGGATCTGGTACTGCCGCACTTCGCCGCCGAAGACGTTGACGTCGGCCACGCCAGGGATCGCCAGCAGGTGCGGGCGTATGGTCCAGTCCACCAGTGTTCGCAACTCCATCAGCGAGCGCGTGTTCGAGGTAACGCCCAGCCCCAGCACGGTGCTGGCAGAGGAAGTCAGCGGCGTGATATTGGGGATGATGCCTTGCGGCAGCTGGTTGTTGAGTGTGGCGAGGCGCTCCGCCACCACCTGCCGATTGCGGTAGATGTCGGTGCCTTCATCGAAGATGATGGTGACGACCGATAGCCCGGGCGTCGATTGCGAACGCATGGATGCGATGCCGACCGTGCCGGCGATGCTGTTCTCGATCGGCTGGCTGACCAACGTTTCCACCAGCTCGGCGGAGAGCCCGGGCGACTCCGTCTGGATGATGATCTGGGTGGGCGAAAACTCCGGGAAGACGTCGAGATTGCTGCGTGACATGCTGTACAAGCCGTACAGCATGACCAGGCAGGCCAGGCTGATGATGACGCCGCTGAAGCGAATGGAAAAGCGGACGAGCGCGGCCATCATGATGCGTAATCTCTTATTGAAGCGGGGAATCTGGCATGACTTGCTTCACAAGTCGGTCTCCACCCAAAGGATGGCTGAGCTAAGGTTGTTTTAGCTTCGGCATAATGCGGCTGAGCTGCATTAGCCTTCACTGAAACGATAATTAAATTGTTGCAGCGGTGCGTTTTGGTTTCGACATTACGCGCTACGCGCATGAGTCTCCACCGAAACGATGACTGAAATGTTATTTCAGTCATCGTTTTCATTCTTGATCTGGTATTTGAATTCTTCCGAAAGCAACAACTGGG
>CBILOJ010000195.1:0-3985 GCA_966238525.1 uncultured Methylophilaceae bacterium
CAGAAAACGGTCAAGAAAACCGATCTGAAGAGCGCACAAGAGCAGGTGGAAAAGGCCGAGCAGAAGCAGCTGGAAGCGCTCAAGCAGAAACTGGAAGCAGCCATCGACGCCAGTGCGACCTTGAGCCAGTTCAAGAAGCAGCTTCTGATCGACATTACCAGCGAAGGCCTGCGCATCCAGATCGTCGACGAGCAGAACCGGCCCATGTTCGCCTCGAGCAAGGCTGATTTGCAGCCTTATGCCAAGCAGATTCTGCGCGAGATCGGCCATGTGCTGAACGGCGTACCGAACAAGATCAGCCTGTCCGGGCATACCGATGCCGCGCCTTACCCGGACGGCGAGAAATCCTACAGCAACTGGGAATTGTCAGCTGATCGCGCCAATGCCTCGCGCCGTGAGCTCGTTGCCGGCGGCATGGACGAAAGCAAGCTGGTGCGCGTGGTCGGACTGTCGTCGGCCGTGCTGTTCGACAGGACCAATGCCCTGAATCCGGTCAATCGCCGCATCAGCATCATCATCATGAACCGCCAGGCCGAGGAGCGGGCGCTCGGCAGTGGCGGCAGCAGCAATGACCTCGAAGTCGGCACGCAGTCGCCGCTGCCGCCGGTGGCGGAATTGGCGGGGAATTAGCCGGGCTTTTGGCCGGTATTCGCGCGATTGAAATCGGCTGCGACGAGATATTTTGTATGCAAATGGAACATCTGCCCCTAGACGAATTACAGCGCCTGCTGAGCCAGGTCGCCGGCCACGGCACGCAGCATCTGCGCGAAGTCGAGGCCGACCTGGTGCAGACGGCTTATCTGCTCGAGGAAGCCATCGCCAAGCTGCTCGAAGGCTTCATGCGCATCCATGGCGCCGTGGCCGAACAGCAGCGCGCGGTCGATGCCGTGCTTGCGCAGATGGACCCGGAGCCGCATATGGCGCAGATCGACTTCAGCCGCGAAGAAATCGCACGCGAGATCGACGCGGTCGTCACGGCCTTGCAGTTCCAGGATCTGACCGGGCAGCTGGTGGCGCGTGCGCAGAAGCGCGTGCACGGCTTGCATGAAGTGCTGGCGACGCTGGCGCAACACGGCGACGACGAATCGCCGGCGGCGGCCGGCCGATTGCTGCAGCGCATAGGCGAGCGCCTCAAGCTGCAAAGCAGCGCGTTGCAGGACGGGCTGAAGAACGCAGTCGGCCAGAAGCATATGGATAGCGGCGAGATCGAGTTGTTCTAGGTCATGCCTGCAGCCGATGAATATGGCCCGATGCGGCCCCGAATGATGAAAAGGTGAGATTGGATCATGGCAAAAACGATATTGGCGGTAGACGACTCCGGTTCGCTGCGACAGATGGTGAGCTTCAGCCTGAGCGCGGCCGGCTACGACGTCGTCGAGGCGGTGGACGGCCAGGACGGCCTGAACAAGGCCAAGGCGCGTACGGTGGATTTGGTGCTGACCGACCAGAACATGCCGACGATGGACGGCCTGACGCTGATCCGCGCACTGCGCAAGCTCGACAGCTACAGCAAGGTGCCCATCCTCATGCTGACCACCGAATCGAGCGACGAAATGAAAGCCCAGGGGCGTGCCGCCGGCGCCAACGGCTGGCTGGTGAAACCGTTCGATCCCAAGAAATTGATCGCGGTGGTGCAGAAGGTGATCGGTTGAAACCGTATTTGAACAAGCCGGCCATGCAGGCCGGCGCGACGGAGTAATTTCATGACCATAGACATGAGCCAGTTCTACCAGGTCTTCTTCGAAGAATCGGAAGAACTGCTGGCCGAGGCCGAGAAGCTGTTGCTCGAGCTCGACGTGGCCGATCCCGACCCGGAAGACCTCAACGCGATCTTCCGCGCCGCGCATTCGATCAAGGGAGGCGCCGCCACGTTCGACATGGCCGACATGACGCAGATCACGCACGTGCTGGAAACCCTGCTCGACAAGATCCGCAAGCACGAGATGGCCTTGACCGCCGAACATATCGACGTTTTCCTCGCCGCCAAGGATGTGCTGGCGATGCAACTCGACGGCCATCGCGCCGGCAGCGCTGTCGATGCCGACGCCGTGGAGGACGTGCAGCGACGGCTGCGGGCATTTTCCGAACAGCAGCAGCCCGCAGCGGCAGCGCCGGTTGCGGCACCGGTGGCGCCAGCAGCAACGGCGCCCGAGCCTGCACCTGCTGCCGGGGGTGCCCGTGCCTTGCTGATCCGCCTGCCGCAGATGCCGGACAAGGATCTCGCCAACCTGCAAAGCGAACTCGAATTACTGGGTACGGTGGAACCGTGCCCGCAAGCCGATGGCCGCGCCGCCTTCACGTTGACGACGGAAGAATCGGAAGCGGACATCCTGGCGATCTGCGCCTTCGTGCTCGACCCTGACGACATCGTCATCAGCGCGGCCGGGCAAGCCGTGGCGACAGCGGCAGCGACAGAATCCCCCGCCTATCTGATCGAAGTGCCGCCGGTGGAGGCGAAAGTGCTGGCCGATCTCAAGTCGGAACTGGAACTGCTGGGTGCGGTGCAGCAAAGCGTGCTGGCCGACGGTCGCCACGCCTTTATCGTCAACACTGACGAATCCGAGGCCGGGATACTCGCGATCTGCTCTTTTGTCGTCGATGCCGATAGCCTCAAGATCAGCAGCGCAGCCGGCCTGGCCGCGGCAGCCGTTTCCCTTGCCGACGAAGATGACGGCAGCTACGGCTTTTTCGAACCCATGGATACCGCAGCCGGCGATAGCCAGGGAGGTCCATCCGCCTCGCTGCATCTGGTGGAGCCGGCAAAATCGGGTGCCGCCGCAACAAAGGCGCCCGCTGCCAAGCGCGAAGCCGACAAGCAGCAGGGGGAAACCTCAATCCGCGTCGGCGTGGAAAAGGTCGATCAGCTCATCAACCTGGTCGGCGAACTCGTCATCACGCAAGCGATGATCGAGCAGCGCATCGCCGTGCTCGACCCGATGGAACACGAGGGCCTGGTCGATAGCGTCGGCCAGCTCACGCGCAATATGCGCGACCTGCAGGAAGCGGTGATGTCGATCCGCATGATGCCGATGGATTACGTCTTCTCGCGCTTCCCGCGCATGGTGCGCGACCTCGCCGCCAAGCTCGGCAAGAAGGTCGAGTTCATCACCCAGGGCGCGACCACCGAACTCGACAAGGGGCTGATCGAACGCATTGTCGACCCGCTGACGCACCTGGTGCGCAACAGCGTCGATCACGGCATCGAAACGCCCGAAGCCCGCCTCAAGGCCGGCAAGAGCGAAGCCGGCAGCCTGCTGCTGTCGGCGATGCACCGCGGCGGCAACATCGTTATCGAAGTGGTCGACGACGGCGGCGGCCTCAACCGCGAGCGCATCCTGGCCAAGGCGCGCCAGAACGGCCTGCCGGTCTCCGACAGCATGACCGACAGCGATGTCTGGCAACTGATTTTCGCGCCCGGCTTCTCGACGGCGGAGCAGGTCACCGATGTTTCGGGCCGCGGCGTCGGCATGGACGTGGTCAAGCGCAACATCAGCGCCATGAGCGGCAGCATCGACATCAAGTCGGTGCTGGGCCAGGGCACGACGATCTCGATCTCGCTGCCGCTGACGCTGGCCATCCTCGACGGCATGTCGGTGTCGCTCGGCGACAGCATCTATGTCATTCCGCTCAACCTGATCGTCGAAACCCTGCAACCGCGCGCGGCCGATATTCGCACCGTGACGGGCCAGGGCCACATGGTGCGCGTGCGCGGCGAATACCTGCCCATCATCGCGCTGCACGCGCTGTTCAACGAGCGCACCGACATTACCGATCCGACTAGGGGCGTGCTGGTGCTGATCGAAGCCGAAGGCAAGAAGGCGGCGTTGTTCGTCGACGGCCTGGTCGGCCAGCAGCAGGTCGTCATCAAGAGCCTGGAAACCGACTTCAGGAAGGTTCAGGGCGTTTCCGGCGCCACCATCATGGGCGATGGCTCGGTGGCGCTGATCCTGGATATTCCGTCCATTATCAATATTGGCCAAACCCG
>CBILOJ010000196.1:0-3925 GCA_966238525.1 uncultured Methylophilaceae bacterium
TCATTTCGTTCCTGCTGCTGCTTGCCATCAACGGCCTGCAATGGTGGAGCGGCACCCGCAACGCCAGGGCCAGCTAAGGAATCTATATGTCCGCCACCATCATCACCCAGCATACGCATTACCGCGCCAAAATCGCCAGCAGTCGCGCCCTGTCCGAGCCAGCGTGGCTGCGCTGGCTATTGATCGCGCTTGCACTCGCCTTCTTGAGCCTGTTCCTGTTCGTACCGCTGGCCGCGGTCTTTACCGAGGCGCTGCGCAAGGGATTGGAAGCTTATGTGAGCGCCGTCATCGAACCCGATGCCCTGGCCGCCATCCGCCTCACCCTGATCGCCGCCGCCATCGCCGTGCCGCTGAACCTGGTATTCGGCGTGGCTGCGGCCTGGGCCATCGCCAAGTTCGAGTTCCGGGGCAAGAGCATCCTGATGACGCTGATCGACCTGCCGTTCGCCGTCTCGCCGGTAATCGCCGGCCTGATCTATGTACTGATCTTCGGCCTGCAGGGCTGGTTCGGCGAATGGCTGGTCGACCACGACATCGAGGTCATTTTCGCCGTACCAGGCATCGTGCTTGCCACCATTTTCGTCACTTTCCCCTTCATCGCGCGCGAACTGATCCCGCTGATGCAGGCACAGGGCAAGGAAGAGGAAGAAGCTGGGCTGGTACTGGGCGCCTCGGGCTGGCAGATCCTGTGGCGTGTGACCCTACCCAATATCAAGTGGGGCCTGCTCTACGGCGTGATCCTGTGCAATGCACGCGCCATGGGCGAATTCGGCGCCGTATCGGTCGTCTCTGGCCACATCCGCGGCCTCACCAACACGCTGCCGCTGCATGCCGAGATTCTCTACAACGAATACAACTATGCTGCCGCTTTCGCCGTCGCCTCGCTGCTGGCCTTTCTGGCACTGGCCACATTGGCATTGAAAAGCTTTATCGAATGGCAGGCCGCACGCAGCGCCAGCAATAACGAAAAACTTTCCGGGGAATCACCATGAGTATCGAAATTCGCAATATCAGCAAACGCTTCAGCCAGTTCAGCGCGCTGGACGACGTCAGCCTCGACGTACCCGGCGGCGAACTCGTCGCGCTGCTCGGTCCGTCGGGCTGCGGCAAGACCACGCTGCTGCGCATCATTGCCGGCCTGGAAACGCCGGATACCGGCAGCCTTAGCTTCGATGGCGAGGAAGCGACGTCGCGCGGCGTGCGCGAGCGCCAGGTCGGTTTCGTTTTCCAGCATTACGCCCTGTTCCGTCACATGACGGTATTCGAAAACGTCGCTTTCGGCTTGAGGGTGCGCCCCAAGCACACGCGACCGAGCGAGGCCGAAATCCGCCGCCGCGTGCACGAACTGCTCGCTCTCGTACAACTGGACTGGCTGGCCGACCGTTATCCGCCGCAATTGTCCGGCGGCCAGCGCCAGCGTATCGCCCTCGCCCGCGCGCTCGCGGTCGAACCGCGGGTATTGCTGCTGGACGAACCGTTCGGCGCGCTCGACGCCAAGGTGCGCAAGGACCTGCGCCGCTGGCTGCGCCGACTGCACGACGAATTGCACATCACCAGCGTGTTCGTCACCCACGACCAGGAAGAAGCGCTCGAAGTCGCCGACCGCATCGTCGTCATGAACCACGGCAAAGTGGAGCAGACCGGCTCGCCGCAGGAAGTTTACGACCACCCGGCGTCGCCGTTCGTCTATCAGTTCCTCGGCAACGTCAACCTGTTCCACAGCCGCGTACACGCAGGCTTTGCCCGCATCGGCGATCTCGACCTGCCGCTCGCCGCGCATCAAGACGCCGATAATGCCGCGGGCCTCGCCTATGTGCGGCCGCACGATATCGACATTGCGCGTGAAAACGGCGGCGACGCCGCCTTCAAGGCCGCCGTGCATTACATCCATGCCGTCGGCCCGGTCGTCCGGCTGGAACTGCTGCGCGACGACGACAGCGAAATCATCGAGGCCGAACTGCCGCGCGAGCGCTTCGAGCAGCTGGCGCTGGAAGAAGGCGACCAAGTGTATTTGCGGCCGCGCAATTTCCGGGTATTTCTGCAAAACACCTGAGCAGTTTCACCACCCTTACCCTCATCAAGCCGCAAATCCGGGAGAGTCGGCCGTTCGAGGGCAGATTCTCCCCCGGTCCCGGCTTGTTGCACGGCAGGCAGAACGGGCATGGACGGAAGCAAGACTTCCGCCCATGCCCGCTGGCTGATACTGCAATCATGACTGCCGCGGTCATGCCAGAATTCGATAAAACGACTTTAACGTGATAGCCTGCTTGGGATAGGTTGGGCTGGGGCAGTATTGTAAGAATCCATAATGCGATTGCAGGTCAAGAATCGTCGGATCACATAGGGTGTTATGGACGATACCGAACAAGAAAATCAAACGCTCGCTCCTAATATCATTATTAAAAAACAATAAGCCGTTCTCTTTTATTCTCCACTGGCAATGCATGCCAAGTGGTCGGACTTCTTTTGCGTTAAGCCCGCGGTCATCGCCTAATAGGATATACGGAGTATTCAGGCATGCAGATCAGCAAGCTGGAAACGAATCATCCCGCTGACTACGATAACGAAGTTATCGAGCAGTTTAAAAAGCACTGGCGGCATAAGCGGAAGTCGATCATGCTTGTCGACGAAGCGCATGGCGAACTGCCTGGTTTGCTGCGTGAGCTTGTGAGCGATGACCATGACCTCGTTATTGCCGCGAACTGCGAACAGAGCCTGTCCAAGGTCAAGCAGCACCAGCCTGATTTCCTGCTGATCAATATGAGCTCGCTTGGGACGAGCAGTGTTGAACTGGTGTCCGCCATCCGCGCTGACGATGCACTGAACTGCATCGCCATCATGCTGATTTCCCCGCAATCGACGCCACACGCAAGAGCCGCCTGCTTGCAGGCCGGCGCAGACGACTATCTGTCGCACCCCTACCAGCTTGAAGAGCTGATCGCCCGCATCCACACCCTGCTGGCGCTGGGCCGCGCCCGGCGCGAAGCCAAGGCCCTGGAACAATGCCTGCGCAAGGAGGCCGAGGAGATGAGCCGGCTGCAGGCGCTGAGCACCCGATTGCTGGCAGCGCCTACCCTCGAGTCCGCGCTGGAGGATGTGCTGGATACCGCGATAACGGCTCTTGGCACCAAACTGGGCAATATCCAGCTGTACAAGGACAATCAGCTGCAGCTTTTTGCGCATCGCGGTTTCAAGCAGGACTACCTCGACTATTTCCACAGAATCAATGAATACCAGGGTACGGTCTGCGGCAGGTCGGTAGAGCTTCGCCAGCGCATCATTGTCGAGAACATCCAAACCGACCCCATCTACCAGCCCTACCTGCAAATGGCCAGGAACTCCGGTTTTTTCGGCGTTGTGGTCACGCCCTTGATCAACGGCGAAGGCGTGCTGCTCGGCCTGCTATCGGCCTATTTCGATCACCCGCACGTCCCCACCAACCAGGATCTGCGCCTGCTGGATTTCTATTCGCGCAAAGCCATACAAATCATGGAGCGGATCGGCGTCGAGGAAGCCTTGCGCGGCAGTGAAGCAAAATTTCGCACCTTGGCCGAAGCTTCGCCGGCGCTGATCTGGCAGCTCGACGTGCACGGCAACATCATCTACATGAATGAGCGTTACCAGGCTTTGCTGGGCATAGCGGCAGAAGACATGCTCAATGCCAACAGCCTCATCCTTTTTCAGGACGAGGACCTAGCTCAGGAGATTGCCAATACCGCCAGGGCGCAGCATGAGCACAAAGCCATTCACCGGCGCTTTGAAATCCGGGACAAGGATGACAATTCGGTCGTACTGGATACGCATGCGCTTCCGTGGCTCAGGGACAATAAATTCGCAGGCTATGTCGGCATATCGGTGGACATTACTGCGACCGTCCAGGCCCAGCACGAGCTGTACATCAGCAATGAACGCCTGAAATTTGCCA
>CBILOJ010000197.1:0-3902 GCA_966238525.1 uncultured Methylophilaceae bacterium
CGCGCGGCTGCTATGAAACGCCGGGCGGCACCATCATGCTCAAGGCGCACCGCGCTATCGAATCGCTGACCCTGGACCGCGAAGTCGCGCATCTTAAAGACGATTTGATGCCACGCTATGCCAGCCTGATTTACAACGGTTATTGGTGGAGTCCGGAACGCATCGCTTTGCAGACGCTGATCGACCACACGCAAGCCAGCGTCAACGGCTTCGTCAGGATTAAGCTCTACAAGGGTAATGTCATCGTCACCGGGCGCGACAGTCAGACCGATTCGCTGTTCGACCCGACCATCGCCACCTTTGAGGACGATGCCGGCGCATACGACCAGAAGGATGCGGGCGGTTTCATCAAGCTCAACGCATTGCGCATGCGCATCGCCGCCAATTTGAAGAACAGAAAGGTTTGAAGGAAAACATCATGGCACAGTTCGACAATGTCAGCGTCAAGAAGAAAGCCAATGTCTATTTCGACGGCAAGTGCGTGAGCCATACCGTCATGTTTCCCAATGGTACGCGCTGCACCGTCGGCGTCATTTTTCCAAGCACGCTGACCTTCAATACCGTCGCGCCCGAGCTCATGGAAATCAATGCCGGCGCTTGCCGGGTACGGCTCAATGGTGAAGAGAGCTGGAAGACTTACGGCGCCGGCGACAAATTCACCGTGCCGGGCAATTCCAGCTTCGATATCGAGACGACAGAGATGCTGGACTACGTCTGCCATTTTGAATGATCTTTGCTCGCCTCTGCGCAGTGCACTTGGCAGGGGCTGCCTGTACAGCCGATAACGGAGTAAAAAATGCCATCATTTGATATCAGTTCCGAAGTGGACATGGTCGGTCTGAAGAACGCGATTGACGTTGCTGATCGCCAGATCACCAATCGTTACGATTTCAAGGGTACCAGCGCCAAAGCGGAGCTGAACGAAAAGGACAAGGTCATCACTATTCATGGTGATTCCGACTTCCAGCTCGACCAGATCAAGGACATCCTGTTGCCGGCCATGGAAAAGAAGGAAGCCGACAGCAGCAAGCGCCTCGACCAGCAGGACGTGCAGAAAGTCTCTGGCAATAAGGTCAAGCAGGAGCTTAAAATACGCGCGGGCATCGATAGCGATCTCGCCAAGCGCCTGGTCAAGCTGATCAAGGATTCCGGCCTCAAGGTGCAGGCCAGCATCCAGGGCGATACCGTGCGCGTGAACGGCGCCAAGCGCGACGTGCTGCAGGATGCAATCGCGCTGGTAAAGCGATCGGTGACCGATTTTCCATTGCAGTTTGGCAATTTCAGGGATTAACGACTAAGTTTTACTGACCGCCGGCCGTTAGCAAAGAAGACCCGGTCAGGTTTGGACGAGGGGATAACAACATGAATAAATCATATGTTTGGTTGCTGCTGGCGTTCGCCATGGTCGCCGTGGGCTGCAACACCATGGAAGGTTTCGGCAAGGACGTCTCCAAGCTCGGCGACAAGATCGAACAGAAAGCCGACGAGCACAAGTAGTCGACGTGACAGCTTCTGGTCATGCCGTGATTACATAATGTGGGATAACACGCGCCAGGGCCTAATGCATTGTCAGTGCATCCGCGGCTTGATGGCGAAGGCTAGTCGTAGTTTAACGGGAACAGTAAATGTTGAGAGTAGGTTTTGTCGGCTGGCGCGGTATGGTGGGCTCGGTGCTCATGCAGCGCATGCGCGAAGAGCGCGATTTCGACCATATAGAGCCGGTATTTTTCACCACCTCCCAGCTCGGCGGACAAGGACCGAGTATCGGCCGCGAGACGCCAGCGCTCAAGGATGCGGGTAATGTCGCCGAACTGCAGGCGATGGATGTCATCGTCTCGTGCCAGGGTGGCGATTACACTACCGAAATGTTCCCCCGGCTGCGCAATGCCGGCTGGCAGGGCCACTGGGTGGACGCCGCTTCCACGTTGCGTATGGAGCCAGATGCGGTCATCGTGCTCGATCCCGTCAACATCGATGTCGTGCAGCAGGCGCTGCTCGCCGGCAACCGCAACTGGATCGGCGGCAACTGTACGGTTTCGCTGATGCTGATGGCGCTGAACGGCCTGTTCCGTGCCGACCTCATCGAATGGGCGACCTCGATGACCTACCAGGCCGCCTCGGGCGCCGGCGCCCAAAACATGCGCGAACTGCTGCAGCAGATGGGCGAAGCGCATCGCGTGGCGCGTGATCTGCTCGCCGATCCGGCATCGGCCATTCTCGACATCGATCGCGACGTCGCCGGTATCCTGCGCGACGAAAACTTCCCAACCGCCCATTTCGGCGTGCCATTGGCCGGTAGTCTGATTCCGTGGATAGACAAGGATCTCGGCAACGGCCAAAGCAAAGAGGAATGGAAGGGGCAGGCCGAAACCAACAAGATCCTTGGCCGTCAGGACCGTCCGGTGCCGATAGACGGTCTTTGCGTGCGCATTGGCGCCATGCGTTGCCATTCGCAGGCGCTGACGATCAAGCTCAAGCAGGATGTGCCGCTCGACGAGATTGCCGCCATGTTGGGCGAAGCCAACGCCTGGGCCAAGGTGATTCCCAATGAACGCGAGGCCACCATGCGCGAATTGACGCCGACGGCGGTAACGGGCACGCTGATGACGCCGATTGGCCGTTTGCGCAAGATGAGCATGGGCAGCCATTACCTGTCCGCCTTTACCGTGGGCGATCAGCTGTTGTGGGGCGCGGCCGAACCATTGCGCCGCATGCTCAAAATCCTGGTGGAAAATGCCGCTTAACTGCCTGAAAATAGGGCGGAAATATAATGTATGGCATGAGCTTGCAACTCTAACTATTTGATGTTAGCGTTGATATCGATATTTAAGTTCCTAAGGGTGGGATAGTGCATAAGTCCAAATTAAGACGGATATTGCTCGCCGTGTGCCTGATGCTGGTGCCTTTGATGGCGGCTGCGGCAGGCTTGGGCAGGTTGACTGTCATTTCCGGTCTGGGTGAGCCGCTGAATGCGGAAATCGAACTTATCTCCACTACTCCCGAAGAACTGGCTTCGCTCACCGCCAGCATCGCGCCGGCGGAAGCCTACAGCGCCCAGGGCCTTGAACGTCCGGCCATTTCCAGTGCCATCAGGATCGATGTCGACAGCAGGCCGGGTGCTAAGTCCGTGCTCAGGCTCAGTACGCGCCAGGCCGTTACCGATCCCTTCCTCGACATGCTGGTCCAGGTCGACTGGTCGACCGGCCGCCTGTTGCGTGAATACACCATATTGCTCGATCCGCCTGGCTATGCCAGCCCATCCACGCCGGGCGCGGCTAATGCACCGGCAATAACGACTCAGGCGCCGCCTGCTATCGCGCCGGCCGCCGCCGATCCGTTTGCCGATGCACCGCCGTCTGCTGCCGCTGTACAGACGCATGAAACCGCGCGTGGCGATACGCTGAACGCAATCGCTCGCGAGATGCAGGTCGAAGGCGTCAGCCTGGAGCAGATGCTGGTTGGTTTGTACCGCGCCAACAAGCAGGCTTTCGCTGGCGAGAACATGAACCGGCTCAAGGTGGGGCAAGTGATACGCGCCCCGGCTCCGGAGGAATTGCAAGCCATCGATCAGCGCACAGCGGCGCGTGAAATCCGCGCGCAAACCGCCGACTGGAATGCTTACCGTAACCAGCTCGCCGGCATTGTCGCCGATACCGAGGCCAGTGCCGGCGATGCGTCCGGTCAATCTGCCAGCGGCAAGCTGTCAGGCCCGGCCGAAGACCGTGCTGCACCGCCCAGCGATGCCGACCAGGATGTGGTCAAACTGTCCAAGAGTGACAGTTCGGCAGCAGACAAGCCCTTGCAAGACAGGTTGAATGCCTTGCAGGAAGAGGTCACCGCGCGCGAAAACAGCCTCAAGGAAGCCAACGAGCGCACGGCGGCCCTGGAAAAGCAGATCCAGG
>CBILOJ010000198.1:0-3890 GCA_966238525.1 uncultured Methylophilaceae bacterium
AAGTGCGTGATGTCGTTGATGGAGAAGGTATCGGTCGCATAAACGCTCCAGGTGCGGTTCTTGCCTTCCAGTTCCACCGGAGCTTCGTCGCTGAATATGCCCGAGCCGATGACGCCACGGTCGAAATCGATGATATCGCCGAATTCGGTGGATTGGCTGAAGCGCGTACGGCCATAGTCGTAGCCGAGACCGGCGGTGAACTGGTTGGCATGATCGAACCAATCCTGGCCAAATGTCAGCTGGGCGGTGAAGCCGTAGCCGGAACGCTTGGACTTGCTGCGATTGAGGGCGCCGCCACAGCCGGTTTCAGCATCATCGTCATCCAGACTAGCGCAATCCGGATCAAAATCGACTTCCTCCACATCGTCATTGACGTCGCCATTCAACGTACGCGTACGCACCTTGCGGTAATAAGCGTTGCCGCTGAACATGACATCGTCGGTAATCCAGTGGCTGCCGTTGAAATTCAGCATGACCAGCTTGTTCTCGGTCTGGTCGGGACGCGTGTTGATGGCGTCATAACCGAGCGAATCGAGCAGCTGCTTTTGCGTCAGGCCGTTGCCGATCATGTCGTTGTCGGCTGCGGTCAGGCTCAGGTTGAGGTCGGTGGTTTCGTTCTGCCAGCCCACCTTGCCGAAAATCTGGTTGACCTCGGTTGGTGAATGGTCGCGCCAGCCATCTTCATCGAAGGTATTGCCGGAAAAGAAATAATCGACGCCGTTATCGAGCACGCCGCCGTATTCAGCCTGGGCATTCTTGCGGCCCCAGGAACCGATGGAAGCTTCAACCGCGCCGCCCGGGTTGGTACGGCCGCTCTTGGTCTGCAGCGAGATGGCGCCACCCAGCGTGTTGAGGCCGAACACCGGATTGGAACCGGGAATGAGCGCCATGTGATTGATGGCATTGACCGGAATCAGGTCCCAGCTCACCACGTCGCCGAACGGCTCATTGATACGGACGCCGTCGTAGAACACGGACAAGCCCTGTGGCGTACCCAGCAGCGGCGACGCCGTGAAGCCGCGGTAATTCACATTGGGCTGGAACGGGTTGTTCTGCGTATCGTTGACGTTGACCCCGGTCAGGTTCTGCGACATGTAGTCGGCGATCGTCAGGCTATTCTGCTTCTCGAAGTCTTCGTCCTTGACCGTTTGCACGTTGGCCGGAATCTTTTCCAGCGGCAGGCCGATGCTGGGCAGCGGCGTCGTGCTGATCACTTCTACGCGATCCAGATTGATCTGGGCGCTATTGGCTGCGTCTTCGCCAGCTTCTGCATCAGCGGCCGACGCCAGATGCGGTGCGCCAAAGGCACTGGCGACCAGCGTGGCGATCAATTTGAGTTTGAAAGAATTATGGTGCTGCATTGCTTCTCCCCATCCACACTAAGTTATAAATGTAACCACTTGTAATCAAGTTCCGTGCCAGATCAGGTCGCCTATTACAAGTTCATTTATAAACATGGACATAGAAAGATCACGCAGCAGCAAGCTTTATTTTACTGCAAGCAGATGTGGTTGTATGCAGCCACATGGTGGCTATATACAACCAATTGCAACCACCACTTATACGCTTTGCAACAGCGTGCGCGGCGGCACGCTGAGGAAACGGCGCAGCCCCAGCCAGGCCGCTATAGGTACGGCGGCCGCTGCCCCGAACAGCGCCAGCAACGCAATACCCGGATTGAAACGATAGGGAATATTCAGCACCTGACCGCTGACGTAATAGGCCAGGAGATTGGCGGCAACGACAGCCACCAGCGCAGCCAGCAAGCCAATACAGAAAAATTCCACCAAAGATGCCAGCCCCACCTGCCGGCGAGACGCACCGAGCACCCGGAGCAGCGTCGCTTCGCGCACCCGCTCCTCGCGCGTGGCAACCAGCGCTGCATATAGCACGGCGATGCCGGCCAGCAGGCTGAAACCGAACACGTATTCGATGGCATAGGTCATCTTGTCCATGATGCCGCGCACCTGTTCCATCAGTGCGGCGACGTCGATCACAGTCAGGTTGGGGAATTCGCGCACCAGTGCGTTAACCGGCTCGTCCTGACCCAGCGGCAAATGGAAGCTCGTAATGTAGCTCGCGGAAAAATCCTCGAGAATGCCCGGCGGCGTCACCGCAAAAAAGTTGACGCGCATGCTGTCCCATTCCACTTTGCGCAAACTGCTGACTGTGAGCGTCAGCCGGGTACCGGCGATGTCATAGGTCAGGCGATCGCCGAGCGTGATACCCAGTGTCTCCGCCAGGCCCTGCTCCAGCGAAATCAGCGGCTGGCCATGTTGGCCTGCATCCCACCATCGCCCTGCAACCAATTCGTTATCGGCCTGCATCTGCGCCGCCCACGACAAGTTGAACTCGCGCTCGGCCAGACGTCGGGCACGGTCCTCCTCATATTGCGCAGGGTCCAGCGGCCGTCCATTAAGTTCGACTAGGCGACCGCGCACCATGGGATACACCTGGGCGTTTTTCAAACCCAGTTTGGCGAAGAATTGCTCGACGCCGGCAATCTGTGTCGGCTGGATGTTGATGATGAAGCGATTGGGCGCATCAGGCGGCAAAGTGGCCTGCCAGTTCTGCAGCAGATCGCCGCGCACCAATGCAAGCAGGATCAGCGCCATCAGCCCCAGGCTGAAACCGACGGTTTGCGCCACTGCCATGGCCGGACGGCGTTTGAGCGCAGCGAGACCGAGCTGCCAGGCACCATTACCGACAACCATGAAACGCTGCAATGCCCTGCCGCCGCCATAGGCCAGCAATCCGGCACCAAGCAGCAGGCCGGCCAGCGCCAGCAATGTATAGCTGCCCAGGCGCGTGTCGCCGGCATGCCAGTAGACCAAGCCGCTCAGCACCAGCACCGCTGGCCCCAGGCTGAACCAGTTGGCACTACGCATTTCTCCGAGTTCGCGACGCAGAATGCGTAAGGCCGGTACATCGCGCAATCTCAGCAATTGCGGCCAGACCACGGCAAGCAGCGTGGCAAAACCGGCGCACATGCCGGCCAGAGCCGGCCACCAACCGGGTGCCGGCAGCGCATCGACGAATAGCTGGCCAGCCAGTGCAGCCAGTCCCGCTTGGGCAGCGAAGCCGATGAGGCAACCTATGCTGCTGCCGATCAGGGCCAGCAGCAAGGTCTGCCACAGCAGAATGCGCATGATCAATTTGCGCGAAGCGCCGAAGCAACGCATCAAGGCAAAGGTATCCAGGCTCTTCTGAACATAGGGCATGCTGGCCAGGAACATGGCGACCATGGCCAGAATCACGCCGACCATGGCCGACAGGCCGAGAAATCGCTGCGCCTTCTCCAGCGCGCTTTTCATCTCCGGCCGCGCCGTGCGCACGTCCTCCACCTTTTCGCCTTCTGCCAGCAGCGATTGCGTCCAGACAGCATAATCTCCGACCGACCGCGCTTCGCCCGCCACCAGGAGTTGGTATTTGACACGGCTACCGTATTGCACGAGGCCGGTCGAAGCCACGTCGGCAACGTTCATCATGAGGCGCGGCGCGATGCTGAACATATCGCCGCCGCGCGAAGGCTCGCGCTGCAAGAAAGCGGCCACGCGCATGCTGCGTTCGCCCACCTCCACGCTGTCGCCGACTGCGACATCGAGCAAGCGCGCCAGCCGCGGCTCGATCCATACCGTGCCAGTCGCCGGCGCCCGGGTAGCCGAGTGGCCGGCGGCTTGTGCCGAATCGCCCACCGTCAATTCCCCGCGCAAGGGGAAGTTATCGCTGACCGCCTTGATTTCGGCGAGCCGGCTTTGCTCACCTCGCACGATCATGCTCGGAAATTCCATGGTCTGGGCCACCGCCAGGCCTGCGGTCTGTGCATGCGCGGCATAGCTATCCGGCAGTGCATGCTTGGCCGACACGGCGAGATCGCCACCGAGCAACAA
>CBILOJ010000199.1:0-3824 GCA_966238525.1 uncultured Methylophilaceae bacterium
CTGATCTGGGTCATGATCATCCCCATGCTGGTCAAGATCGACTTTAGCGCATTGCACCAAGTCAGGAGTCACTGGCGCGGCATCGGCGTGACCTTGTTCGTGAACTGGGCGGTGAAGCCCTTTTCGATGGCTCTGCTCGGCTGGTTGTTCGTCCGCCAGGTGTTTGCGCCTTATCTGCCGGCCGAGCAATTGGACAGCTATATCGCGGGCCTGATCTTGCTGGCCGCGGCACCTTGTACTGCGATGGTGTTTGTATGGAGCCGGCTGAGCAATGGCGATCCGTATTTCACGCTGTCGCAAGTAGCCTTGAACGATACCATCATGATGGTGGCGTTTGCGCCCATCGTCGGCCTGTTGCTTGGCCTCTCCGCGATTACGGTCCCTTGGAATACGCTGATCATTTCCGTAATGCTCTACATCATTGTACCGGTGATCCTGGCACAGCTCTTGCGGCGGCATTTGCTGAGCAAAGGGCAATCTGTTTTCGATCGGGCAATGGAAATGATAGGTCCTTGGTCAATGGTCGCACTGCTGTTGATGCTTGTGCTGCTGTTTGCCTTCCAAGGGGAGGCCATCCTGCAACAGCCGCTGGTGATCGGCATGCTGGCGGTGCCGATTCTGATTCAAGTCCTGTTCAATTCCAGCCTGGCCTATTGGCTGAATAGGCGCGTAGGAGAAAAGCACGCTGTTGCCTGTCCCTCGGCCCTGATCGGCGCCAGTAACTTCTTTGAGCTGGCCGTGGCAGCCGCCATCAGCCTGTTTGGTCTGCATTCAGGTGCGGCTTTGGCGACAGTGGTCGGGGTGCTGATAGAGGTTCCCATCATGTTGCTGGTCGTTAACATGGTAAATCGTTCCAGGGATTGGTACGAACGAGAATAGGGAAACTTGAGATAGCACCCGTGTCAGGAATTAGTCCTGCCGTGGCAGATGTAACGCAGTCGCTATCTCGATTGAATTGAAATTCAAGTGAGCCCTATATCCGGCTGCCGTTTGCCTGACTTGCCGGCTGAGGCTTTGCCGCGCAAGTGGATCGGGAAGGTTTTACTTCAGCAGGTTGAACAGCGACAGGCCGACGGTCTTGATGAAGGTCTGCTGCGCGGCGTCGAGGATGACCTGCTGCTTGCTGATGTCGGAAATGGCCTGGGCATAGTCGAGATCCTGCAGGCTGGATAGCGTCTGCTTGAACTGCAGTTCCAGGTCCTTTCCTGCCGATTCGAGCGTGTCGAGCTCGTTGAGCTTGCTGCCGGTGCGCGAACGCGCGGTCAGCGCATTGTCCAGCGCGTCGGCCAATCCGGTGTTGGCGGTAGCCAAACCAGCACTGAGCGCATCCTGGCCGGCCTGGTCGGTAATCGGCGTTTCGAGCAGGGCGATGGCATCGTTGAACGTCTTGAACACATCGCTGCCGCCCGCCTGGAACACGTCGTTGCCGGGCTCGTTGACCGCCATCTGCCGGCCTGCCGCCACTTGCACGAATTGCACGCCGTCGTCGCCCTGGTAGTCAGCGCCGGTGGCCGAGGCCACATACGGCGCGGTGGCGGACTGAAAGCCCGAGAACAGGTAGTTGCCGGAGCCGTCGCGCGTATTGGCGAGGCCGATCAGTTCGTCGCGCAGGCCGCGCAACTCGGTTGCCAGGTAACCGCGCTGTTCATCGCTATAGGTCGGGTTGCCGGCACTGGCCAGCGTGGATTGCGCCGCCAGTACCAGGTCGGACACATTCGACAGCGTGGCTTCGGTGGCGCTGAGCCGGTTGATGGCGACGATGCGGTTGCTCGCAAACTGGCTGTTGTTGTCGAGCGACTGCTGAACCTCGAGCGCGCGTGCCGCGGCCACCGGGTCGTCCGACGGCGTCAGGATGCGCTTGCTGGCCGAAATCTGCTGCTGCAATTTGGCTTGCTCGGCCTGCAGGCTGCTGATGCGCGCAATGCCGTTCTGGTAGAGCGTGTTGGTGCTGATTCTCATGCTAACTCCTCAAGCCGTTTTACTGTCAGCGGATCGACAGCAGCACGTCGAACATCTGGTTGGCGATCTGCATCATCTTGCCGGCCGCCTGGTAGGCCTGCTGGTAACGCAGCAGATTGGTGGCTTCCTCGTCGAGATTGACGCCGGATTCCGACTGCTGCGCCATGATGGCCTGATCCAGCATCTGGCCTTCGGCCTTGCTCGTCACCTGCAATTCGCGCGTTTTGTTGCCGACCAGCGAAACCAGCTTGTTGAAAGCGCCGCCGTAGGTGGTGGTGCCATTGGCCATGGTGTTCTCGCTTTGCAAGCCGGCCAGCAGCAGTGCGTTGCGGTTGTCGCTCGGGCCACTGGACGTATTGGGCGTAATGGTGAACTGGTCGCCATCGGCCGGCGTGCCGCTGATCTGGAATTCCATGCCGGCAATGCTGATGGTGGCGCCGTCGGTGTAGGGCACCGGCGTGCCGGCGCCATAGGTGGTGCTGACACCGCCCACCGTCACCGTAACCGCTTCACCGGCGGGAAAGCCGCTCAGCGTACCGGTGCCGTCGTCATAGCTGAGCGCCATGGAGGCGGTGAGCGGAGCACCGGCATAAGCTTGGGTCACGCGCGGCGCGGTGATGGCACCTGAGCCGGTATTGCCGGCGTCGCTGGCGGCACCGAGTACCGGGGCGCCGGCGGCGATGTCGTTGACGTCGGAGATGGCTACGTCGAAGCTGGCGGCGCCATTGAACGTAGGCTTGATCAGGAACTGGTCGCCGACCGTCATGCTGCCTGAAGACAGGCTGATGCGTACGCCGTCCACGGTCTGCGGCATGCTGGAAAAGGTTTGCGTGTTGCCGTCGCTGAGCCGCGTCACGACGTAATTGCTGCCGTCGTATTGCAGCCGGTAATTGCTGGCGGTAAGGGCATTGGTGTCGACGATTTCGGCGCTGACGCTGGCATCGCCATCGTTGTTGGCGCTGGCATTGACCGCCGGTACCGGCATGTTGAAGAATGCACCGCCGGGTTGACCGTCGGCGTCCAGCGCCTGCGCGTGCTGGGCGTTGAAGGTGCCGGCCAGCGACACGGCAATCAACCCGAGTTCGTTCTGTATCGTATCCAGCGACTGGCTGCGGAATTGCAGCAGGCCGCCGATGACGCCGCCGCTCAAGGTGTTCTCGGCCAGCAGGGTGGCGCCTGCGCCCTGTCCCTGATAGGCCACTTCGAGACGTGTGGGGTCGGTGGGCGAATTGGTGGTGGCCAGCGAGTAGGTCTGGGCGCCGACGACGATGGGCATGCCGGTGCCGACGAAGACGTTGTACTGGCCGCCGTCCTGCTTGACCACGGTGGTCTTGATCTGTTTGCTGAGCTCGGCCACGAGCTGGTCGCGCTGATCCATGAGATCGTTGGGCGGATTGCCCTCGGCGCTGACCGCCTTGCCGATGGCGTCGTTGAGCTTGGCGATTTCCTGCGCGTAGCTGTTGACCAGGTTGACGCTGGCCGTGAGCTGGCTGTTGACGCCCTGGCGCAGGTTCTGCAGCTGGTTGTCCAGGGCATGGAAACGGTTGGCCAGCGCTTCGGCCTCGGACAGCATGGATTGCCGCGCCGAAGCGTCGCCGGCATCGCCGGTCAGCGTCTGGATGCTGTTGAAAAAATTCTGCATTGCAGGCGACAAACCGCCGGCCGAATCGGCCAGCATGTTGTCGATCTGCTGCATCTGCGCGCCATAGGTCGAGAGTTCGCTGCTCGACGACTGCGCGTTGTTGACCTGTGCCGTCAGCAGCTCGTTGAAGACGCGCTGGACGTTATCCACCTGCGTGCCCTGGCCGATAAAGCCGTAGCCGTAGTTCTGCGCCAGCGCCGAGCTCTGGATCACGACCTGGCGC
>CBILOJ010000200.1:0-3823 GCA_966238525.1 uncultured Methylophilaceae bacterium
TCCGATGCGCACGACGGCCCCGGCGTGGGATGCGGCCCTCAATGCCGGCAAGGATGCAGCTGTAGGTAATACATCTGGCGGAAACGTCGTCATTAGTAACGGATCCACCGTTACGACGGGCGAGGGCGGCCGCGCCACCATCTACACAGGCAGCGTTACGGGCAGCACCGGGGTGGCTAATCTGGTCGGTTCAGGTAGCGGCCGCTTCCGTTACAACAGCGACGAAGCAACCACCAACTATACGAAGGCGCTCGCTAGCGGGAGCCATGCGATCTATCGTGAAGCGCCCACGGCCACGGTCACGACGAACAGTCATACCAAGGTGTATGACGGCCAGGCCTATGACGGTGCGGCGGGCGTTTCTGTGACGGGCCTGTACAACGGCGACACCCTCGCCGGGCCGGCTACCTATACGTCGGTGAAGGATGCCGGCAGCTACACATTGCGTGCCGGCGATATCGAGAGCGACGTGGGTTATGCCTTCGATTACGTCGACGGCACGCTCACCATTACGCCTCGCGACGTTAACGTAACTGCAGTCGGCGCAAGCAAGACGTACGGCGATGCCGATGTGCTGGCGTATACGGCCGAAGCGCAATCGGGCAGTCGCGGTCTAGTCACTGGTGACACCCTCGGTGGCGCATTGAGTCGCGCAAGCGGTGAAGATGTTGGGACGTATGCAATCAATCTTGGCACGGTGGCGAATGGCAACTACACCATCAATTACACCGGCGCGAACCTAACGATTGCGAAGCGTGCAATCACGCTGGCCGCCGATGTCATCGGCAAGGTGTACGGCGAAAACGACCCCACGCTGACGATCAGCATTATTGGTGGCGACCTCGGCAGCCAAACTGTCAACGACACACTGGCAGATGTCACTGGCGCGCTCAGCCGCGAGCTGGGCAACAATGTCGGTACCTATGATGTTGCGCTTGGCGCCGGTGATAAGGCGAATAACTACGACATCACCTTCAATACCAACAACAACGCCTTGACCATTACGCCGCGGCCGATCATCGTGCGCGCCAACGACCAGCAAAAGATACAGGGTGGCCAGGATCCGGCGCTTACCTACACCGCCGAGGCACAATCGGCCGGCCGCGGCCTGCTAAATGGCGAGTCCTTGGTCGGCGCACTGGCCCGCGCCAGCGGCGACGGCATCGGCGATTACGTTATCGGCCAAAATACGCTGACCGACGCCAATAACAGCAATTACGCCATCACGTTCATCAATGGCAAGTTCACAGTCCGTCCGGCCACCGAGGTGAACACGGCACAAATGGCAGCCCAAAGCATGGTTGGCAATTCGGCTCAAAATTTTGCGCCATTCTCGACAGCAGGATTGCCGGATAACGAAAATGCGAGCGGCGACTCATTGGCAAACAGCGCCGGGCAATCTCCGGATTTGCGCTTGGTCGACATCAATAGTTTTGATGCGCTGAATAGCAGCGGCAGCGACGGCGCGAACAGCAACACGGATGAAGGCAACGATGCTGCGACTCCGGGTGCTGATGAGAATTTCAGTCTGGCTTCCCGTTCTAATATCGGGCCATTGACGGTGTTCGTAGTCGAGGGTGGTATCAAGTTGCCTGAATTCCAGATGGAGCAGGCCGAGCAATGAGCAACAGAACCGGTAAGAAAAACATGCATATCACAATTCGCCTATCGGCACTGACCGTTGCGCTAATGGCTGCGCCTGGTGTCATGGCGCAAACCCAGCCGGATGCCGGTCGGGTTCTGCAGCAACTTGTCATTCCGCCAGAACCGATTGCGCCTTCGGTCAATATCCAGATTGACACAAATACGCCGCTTGATGAAGTGGCGCCTGGCGGTAGCCGGATCGAACTCAAGGAGATTCGTTTCCATGGCATGACGCAGCTGGACAATGCGCAATTGCAAGCCGCCGTGGCAGAGGCGGTCGGGCATAGCTACGACATGGCGGGCTTGCGCCATTTGGCTAACCGCGTCACGCTTTATTACCGCGAACAGGGTTATCCATTCGCACGGGCTTACCTGCCGCCTCAGCATATGCAAGACGGCGTGCTGCTGATCGAAATCATTGAGGGGCGTTACGGCAAGGTCACGGCCACAGGTGAAGAAAAGTTGGCCGCACAAGCGCAACCGTTTCTATCTACCCTGGCGCCGGGCGATGTGATCGAGACCGATGCCCTGGAACGTGCCACGCTGATACTTGGTGACCAGCCCGGTGTCGTGCTGACGCCAATAATGAAGCCTGGCGAAGAAGTCGGCACCGGTGATCTCGAGGGGCAAGTGGCTTACGGGCCTCGCGTCGAAGGCAAGGTCGGGCTGGATAATGCCGGCAACCGCTATTCGGGCAGGGGCCGGGCTTTGGCGGCCGTGAACCTGAACAGCCCCTTTATGCTGGGCGATCAGATCAAGGCCAGCGGTATGCTGACGGAAGAGAACCTGTGGTTCGGCCAGCTCGCTTATGCCATGCCGCTCGGCACTTCCGGCTTGCGCGGGGAAATCAGCTACGCACACACCTATTACGAGCTGGGCAAGGAATTTTCAGATATCGATGCCACCGGTACGGCGAACATTACTTCTGTTGGCCTCAGCTACCCACTGCTTCGTTCACGTAGCCGCAATCTGATACTTTCTGCCCAATACCAGCACAAGAATCTCGAAGATGAATACGGTTCGGTTGACTTGACCAACAACAAGTCCAGCGACAGCCTGCCGCTGACCTTGCAGTTCGACATGCGCGATCAGCTGGCGGGCGGCGGCATCACTTATGGCGCAGTGACATGGACCGCTGGCCGGCTCTCGTTGGATTCGGATAATTTGCGTTTACAGGACCGCTTTACCGCGAAGAGCAACGGCAGCTTCCAGAAGCTCAACATTGATATCGCACGACTGCAGCGATTAACGCAAAGCCTCATGCTATTCGGCCGCGTCTCCGGGCAACTTGCCGATGAGAATCTCGATTCCTCGGAAACGATCAGCTTGGGTGGGGTCAACGGTGTTCGCGCTTATCCACAAGGGGAAGGCAATGGAGACAGAGGCGTGCTGGGCCAATTCGAAGTGCGTTACAACCTGCGCGAGTTTACGCCTTATGCGTTCTACGATGCCGGTACGGTCAGGATCAATGCCGATCCATGGACAGCGGGTGAAAATCATCGCAACATTGCCGGTGGCGGCGTGGGCTTACGCATCACCCACCGGAAGCTGAGCTTTGATGCCTCCCTAGCCTGGGCTACACATGGCGGCGATCCGGAGTCGGACTCCAAGCGTGAAGTACCGCGTCTTTGGCTGAAGGCCGAGTACAGTTTGTAAGGCAGGATGAGCACATTAATCCCTAGGCTGCCATTGGCAGCCTAGGGATTAATGGATTGTGAAGGATACCTGTAACACGTTTTTGTTATGACGCTGTAGCTACTTTCCCCATGGCAGTAGTGCATTTGCAATGGTCGGCCGTGTCCGCAGATGTTGACACTGAACTGAAATATCTGCGCACTGCAGATGTATAGAGTTGTTATCGCAACCCGAAATGCAGAGCCAGCAAGTCGCGGAACCGTTCCGGTTCGGCCAGTTCCTTTGTTACGCTCCCATTTTCCATCAAGGTCAACGACGTATCCGTCAACGTCACACTGCCTCGTTCCGTCAATCGCGTCACCAGCGGCCGCTGGTTGAAGATCGACGCCGGATGCTCCGCAATCACTTTCCGTATCTCTTCGCATTCGACGGTCGAGATTGGGTGCGGCGAATTGAAGACGTAGCCGACACGCCAGTCGTCATCCTTGTAGCGCTGCTTGAGCTCGAAGACCAGGTCGCCATGCATGGCATTTTCATTGATTGC
>CBILOJ010000201.1:0-3819 GCA_966238525.1 uncultured Methylophilaceae bacterium
ATTATTCTTAGTACAGATGGGGTACATAATTTAATTTCGAAGAAAACTTTTCGTGATCTTTCCAAAGCAGCCAAGGGAATTGAAGAGTTTTCAGAATTTATCCAGGATGAAGTTATAGGGATAGGTCCTAAAGATAATTTCAGTTTTGTAATTATTGAAGTTTTATAGTTGAAATCTCATTTTTTGTTGGCCTTGTTGATGAAGGCATAACTCGGCAGGGCCGGCTCTCAAGCTTAGATTGTTAGCTCTTTGAAAATTCTATTTAGAGCTATGAACAAAGGGCTAGAAGTTCAATCTCTTCGCGGTACCGCATAACCAGGATTCTGTTGAAAAATCTAGTCCTTTCTGCTACCTCTCCTTGTCAAATCGTAATCATTATAGGTCAAGCAATAGATGCCGCAGGCCATTCTAACCTGCTTGCCCCACCTTACATTTCCACGAATCAAATCCTGCTGTTTGCGCGGTAGCACGCTGAAACTCTACGTAAATCGTTTGATGATACGATTTTTGAGGACCGTAGCCCCATGGACCGACGAGACGAATTCCAGCTCCTGACCGAAGTCTGGCAACAGGCCAAGCAAGCCACTGCCCTGGCGCAGATGGCGCTTGACCTCAAGATCAAGAGCTTTCTCGTGGGCTTTGGCGAGCCGCCCACCATCGACGAGCAGAACGAGGTGGACAACTTGCGGGCGCGCGAAGCCGAATGCCGGCAGGAAATGGATGAGTTCGTGTGGGAAGCCATGCAGGAGGCGGTACTTCCCATTTACCAGGCCGACGGCAATGCCATCCTGCTTGCCCCTCCCTCAAACAACCTCCTGGCCTGATCTCCGCCCCTCTTGAGAAAGCCTGTAATCGAGCGAGCCTCAGCATTCGCAAATCGGCTTTCACGCCTGCAAACCACGCTCGCAATCCACTCTGGATTCCCACCTAATCCGCAAATGTTGAAATTCCGCTAAAGCTAATACTGGCGCGGCGCTCAGGCCGATTCACCTCTTGCGAATCGTCGAAATTCCATGCAACATATGCGCACTAAAAACAATAACCTTTTGCAGGAAAAATTCATGGGCGGATACAGCGCATGGGTGCGCAAGCACCTGATCACATGGATGGAAAATAATAGTTTGCCCAGCGAGGCGATAGAGGCGTTCAGCAACCGCTGGGCGAAACTGGAGCACCTCGATAAATTCCTTTGTCCGCACTGCTTCGTTCATGATGCTGCCGAGCGGCCGGTAGGCACCCTGATGGCACAAGGCAATATCGAACCGCTGATCTGCCCGCACTGCCGTACGCAATACGATATCCCCAAAGGTTAGGCCATTGCCGGCTTCGCACTTGGCAGAAGTCGTGCGTAAGCCTCAATCAAAGACAAGCCGATAAAGGCTCTGCCAATCTAGCTCGAGGCCCCATTTAATAGCCCAGGCATACCGCGGGTAGCCACATAAACCACGATGCGATTGCGACCCGCTTTCTTGGATTCGTACATGGCCTTGTCCGCCCCGGTAATCAGCTGCTCGACATCAAACCCCGCCGTTGCCGAATCGCAGACGCCGACGCTGACGGTGCAACCGAATACTTCACCGTTGAAATCGAATACCTCTTGCTCGAACAAGGTGCGGATGCGTTCGCCTATCAGGTGCGCGCCGGTGGCAGTCGCATTGGGCAGCAGCAGGCAGAATTCCTCGCCGCCGTAACGGCCGAACAGGTCGCCTGTGCGGCTGACCTTGCGCACGATTTGCGCGAAACGCTTGATGACTTCGTCGCCGATCTGGTGGCCGAACTTGTCATTGACGTGCTTGAAGTGATCGAGGTCGAACATCAACGCCGCCAGGCCCAGCTGCATGCGCTTGCAGTTCGCCGCCATGCGCGTGCCTGAATCCTCGAGGTAGCGGCGATTCAATGCGCCAGACAACCAGTCATGCGCAGCAAAGGCGCGCAGCTTTTCCGTCATGCGATAGTTCAGCATCAGCACGAAACCGAAAGCCAGGCACAGCTGGAAAAGGCCTGCCCATAAAAACACCAGCTTGTTGACGGGCCAGACGTCGACCGTGCTGAGCACTAGTGGCGTGGACTCGAGTACCGAGAAAAAGCGCGCGCCCATGAGCAGGGCCATGCTCAGGAACAGACCGGCGGTAATGCCGTAGGGATTGCGCCAGGCGTAATGCGCATGCTTCAGCAGCAGGTAAGCGCTGGCGGCATTGGAAACAAAATGGATGCTGGTATTGCACAGCATGGCGAGCCGGGTGTCGCGCCACAGGACAACACATGTGATATCGGCAAGCAGGATGGCAAGGCACAGCGCGACCGGGATGAAATATTGCCGCTTGTCGCCGAAAAAAGCCTGGATGCCATTGATGTACAGTCCGTTGCCGAAAGCGATCAGGGCAATGCCCGGAATCAGATAGCGCGGTGGGCTATCCAACTCGGCCACCATGAGCATGATGCCCAGCCCAATCGCCAGGTTGCCCAAGGCCCAGCAGCCTACGCCCTTGATGCCTTCGGCATAAAACCGCGCCGTGAACAGCAGGGCAGACAACATCAGCGTGGACAGGACAACGGTGAACGCCAGGGTATGGAAATCCAGGTCAAGCAAACCTACCAACACGTCCACCCCTTGATTCTATTTTTTGCAGATTTTACAGGTATGCACCTACCTATAAATATATTCTTCGGCAGAAAAGACCAATAATGCAGGGAAATCGTTAGATATTACCCTTGCTCTGCTTCACCGCGGCAACACCGCTACCCGGTAGGCTCACCTGCCACTCGCTACGGTAAGCCGCGCAGGCAATACAACCAATGCCGACAATTTCCATCAGCGCATAGATCCGGTGCGCGAGCAGCGGAAAATGTGCGAACAGGTCGAGGTGCTGGAACGAAGCGGCCCGCGCGGCGATGAAGACGAACAAGACACCTAGACCGACCAGCGCCAGTCGTTCCGTCTTGTGCAATCGATGCAGCACCGAATAAAGCCAGGCCTGCGATATCGCGCCCCACAACAACAACCCGCCGACAAAGGCAATGGCAATGCCGTGGCGATATTGATAAAAACCGAAATCGATGGAAAGCGACCTCGCCGTTCCGATCACCAGGGTTTGCAGGTCGAGCTGCTTGTTGATGCCGAGCAACAACAGAAACAGACCAATCATGAACCAGAATTGAGCATGATGCGCGCGCTGGTAACGCTGATGCTGCCGCGAGCGCAGATAGCAGAAGACCGCGGTGACGAGATAGCCCACCGTGATGCTCCAGCCCAGCGCATTAGGGTCGCCCACTCCAAAATGCCATACATGTTGTCCGACCATTGCCATTCATCCTGAATATTGAACTGAATCAGCATGCCTTTATAAAAAGGCATTGTCAGGTCTCAAATTACATAAGGGTGTAACAAATATCTGGTAATGCTGTCCAGCAGTCTACAATCTAGCCATAACCATGAACCGTCATGCGGCTTGGGTGCGCTCAAATCTGCGGGATATCCCTAATAGTCATTTAAGGAATGCCAGTGCAAAACTTCCATTTCCAATATCTCACGGCTACGCTCCTGCTGAGCATAGCGACTTTGGCAACGGCGGCCGACTCTACGGCAAAAACCTCTTCAGCCAAACCCGAAGCGATCCAGAGCCAGAGGGAAAGCGCGGCTACCTGGCAAGCCGCGGGCCGCGCGGCGCTGACCGAGGCCAAGCGCCTGAAGCCCATTCCGGGCCCGGCCAAAAACGTCATCCTGTTCATCGGCGATGGCATGGGCGTTTCCACCGTCACAGCGGCACGCATCCTGCAAGGCCAGCTCGCCAATGGCGACGGCGAAGGCAATCGCTTGAG
>CBILOJ010000202.1:0-3819 GCA_966238525.1 uncultured Methylophilaceae bacterium
AAAACCGTAAAAATAAAAGCCCGGCGTTACGATACCGGCGGCCGACAGGGCTGCAGCGACGGCACTGGCGCCCGGGACGGGCACCACGGTGAGGCCAGCCATGCGCACTGCATCCACCAGCACGGCGCCCGGATCGCTGATACCGGGCGTACCGGCGTCGGTCACGAGCGCGACGGATTCACCGGATTGCAGCCGGGCGATCAATCCTGCCGCCGCCTTGCGTTCGTTGTGCTCATGCACGGCGATCAGTTTCTTCTGAATGGCGAAATGTGTGAGCAGGTGCGCCGTATGCCGTGTGTCCTCGGCCGCGATGGCGTCGACGCTGCGCAGAATTTCCAGTGCGCGCAGCGTAATATCCTGCAAATTTCCAATCGGCGTGGCTACCACATATAATATGCCGCTATGACTCAACGATTGATCAGCCTTTTCATCATCCTACAGTTATGCATGGCAGGGCTCGCAGTCGCAGCGCCCGCGTCGGCAAACCCTCAGAAAAACACTCCGCAAGCATCCTTACAGCAAGGCCTGGACTGCCTGGATCGCGCCGATCTTGCCTGCGCACATCACGCGCTCGACAGCATGCCCAAGCAGTCCGTGCATACCAAGCTGCTGGCCGGCCGCATTGCCGTCGCTGAAGGCGACACCGGCCGCGCCTTACGCCTGCTGGAGCCGCTGCAAGACGAATCAAACTTGCCGCCCGCGGCCAGTGCCAGTTTACACGCTAGCCTGGCACTAGCCTATGAAAAGCAGGCGGACATGCTGCACGCGCTCGAGCAACGCATGCAGCTCGATGCGATAACTTCACCCGACAGTGCCGAGGCGCTGAACAACCAGCGGCACATCCTCTCCATGCTATCCGGCTTGCCGCACAGCCAGCTTGTGGATCTGCGCGGCGACAGCACGAATACCACGATGCAAGGCTGGATAGATCTGGCACTGTCGCTTAGTGCGAACAATCGCAAACAAGCGCTGGCAAGCTGGCAACTCGCTTATCCGGATCAGACACTGGCGCCTTCGCTGCTGCAGCAGGAGTCACAACAAGGATCACCGAAGACCGGCGTAAATGCCACCAGCACAGGAACGGAACTGCAAGGCCCGATCGCGCTGATATTGCCGTTCGCGGTCGAAGATTTCTATCCGGCAGCCGACGCTATCGAACGCGGTTTCGTCGCTGCCCAGGCACAAGCAAAAAGCGACAATGCACTCAAGATTTACGCCACACATGGCGAGCCGGGCGATATTGCCGCCATCTATCGCCAAGCCATGGACGAAGGCGCCAAATATGTGGTCGGACCGCTGACCCGCGGCGAAGTTACCACCCTCGCGACTACGCCGCTTGCCGTTCCCACACTGGCACTGAATGAGCCCGATGCTACTAGTGGCGATACCCGCTTGCATACACTGGGCCTGTCGGTCGAAGCGGAAGCGGCACAAATCGCCGATCTGGCCCGCAGCTATGGCATGCAGACCGCAACCATCATCGCCAGCGACAATCCGCTCGGCAGCCACATGGCCAATGCCTTTTCCGAGGCATGGACCAAGGGCGGCGGCCGTCTCGTGCAGCAGATCGTAATCACCCGCATGTCGGACCTTGAAGACGTCAAGCGCAAAACGGACGACCAGCCTGCCGACATGGTCTTCATTGCCGGCATTGCGGCTGAGGCGCGCGCCATCCGCCCGCATGTCAACCTCGCCACGCCGACGTTCGCCTTGTCGCATGTCTATTCCGGATTGCCGCATGATCCGCTCGACAAGCCGCTGCTGGCAGTGCGCTTCGTCGACATGCCCTGGCTGCTCAATCCCGACGACCCGGCTTTCGCTGCATACAAGGAAGCCGCCGCCGACCTGCCGCCAGGCAAGATGCAGCGCTGGTTTGCGCTGGGTGTGGATGCCTATCACCTGCTACGCGAGCTGGTCCGGCACCCGCAGCAGGCATTCAGTCTGCAAGGGCTGACCGGACGTATAGACGTCGCCGCCGATGGCAGCATCACGCGGGAACTGGCCGTCGGCAGTTTCGGCAATGACGGCATCGTACTGGAAAGCTCGCCTTGAACACGCTCGGCAGCGAAGCCGAGCAAATCGCCGCCGGCTTTCTGCAACAACAAGGCCTGGTGCTAATTGCCAAAAACTTCCACTGCCGCTTCGGTGAAATCGATCTCGTCATGCGCGACGGCCGGACATTGGTGTTCGTCGAGGTGCGGTTGCGCCGTGATTCTGCTTATGGCGGCGCCGGCAGCAGCATAACGTTGGCCAAGCAACAGAAGCTCGTGCGTACGGCGCAATACTATATACAGTTACACGGCGACAGCGCGTGCAGGTTCGATGCCATATTGATGACCAAACCTGACGCGCAGAACGTCGAATGGATACGCAATGCCTTTGAAGCTTAAACGGGGAACGGGACGGCCATGCAGTTGACCGCGCGCATCAGTGCCCATTTCGAGCAAAGTGCGCGCCTCAAGAATGAACTGGCGGAATTGCTCGCCGCGCCGATTGCCCACGCTGCGCAATTGATGGCTGACACGCTGCTCAAGGAGAAAAAGCTGCTGGCCTGCGGCAATGGCGGCTCGGCGGCACTGGCTCAATACTTCGCTTCGCGCATGCTGAATCGCTACGACCTGGAGCGCCCCAGCCTGGCCGCACTCGCGCTGTCAGCCGATAGCGTTACCTTGACCGCGATTGCCAACGACGAGCATTTCTCCCATGTCTACAGCAAGCAGGTGAATGCGCTGGGGCAGACTGGCGACGTCCTGCTGGCGCTCAGCACCAGCGGCGATTCTGTCAATGTGCTGCAAGCGATCAGGGCAGCCAAGGAGCGCGGCATGCTGGTAATCGCTTTGAGCGGCGGCGATGGCGGCGGGGTTGTGGAACTTCTGACAGACCAGGATATTCATATTGGCATTCCGCACGAGAATGCGGCCCGTATCCAGGAAATTTATTTACTAATTCTGCATTGCCTGTGCGATGCGATCGATTGTCTTTTGCTAGGAGTATATTAAATGCGCTTGACTCTACAATTACTGGCGGCCGCAATCATCGTCACCCAGCTACCGGCCTGCATTCCCGTCATTGCCGGCGGCGCAGCAGCCACCGGCGTCATGGTAGCCGACCGTCGTACCTCCGGCACCTACATCGAAGATCAGGAAATAGAACTGAAGGCGCGCCAGGCGATTTCCGAGCAGCTCGGCGACAATGTTCACGCCAGCGTCACCAGCTTCAATCGCAACGTGCTGCTGACAGGCGAAGCCTTCAACGAGGAAAGCAAAGCCAAGGCCGAAGCGCTCGTCAAGAATGTGATCAACGTACGCAACGTCATCAATGAGATGGTAGTGGCGCCGACCAGCTCAATGACCTCGCGCAGCAACGACACCTACATCACGTCCAAGGTCAAGGCACGCATCGTCACCGATCACCGCTTCCCGGCCAATTACGTCAAGGTCGTCACCGAGCGCTCGGTGGTCTACCTGATGGGCCTGGTGAACAAGCAGGAGGCCGAGCAGGCGGTCGAAATCGCCAGCAGCACGGATGGCGTGGAAAAAGTGGTCAAGGTGTTCGAATACATCGAAGAGTGACAGTAGGAGAGCGGGCAGACTGCTATAATGCCCGCTCTCAAATTGCGACAGAAACATGAGCAACAACAAAGAAATCATCATTCAGGGCCTGACCCGCGCGGGCAAGCCATTTCGCCCCAGCGACTGGGTAGACCGCATGTGCAGCACCTACGCCAGCTTCGGGCCGGATCGCAAGTTGCGCTATTCACCTTACCTCAAGCCGCGTGTCATCAACGGCATGCGCTGTCTGGCAGTGGATACCAAGCTC
>CBILOJ010000203.1:0-3813 GCA_966238525.1 uncultured Methylophilaceae bacterium
ACCCGACCCACTACGCCGTCGCCATCAAGTACAAGGAAGGCGACATGCGCGCGCCCACCGTGGTCGCCAAGGGCGCCGATGCCGTCGCCTTCAAGATCCGCGAAATTGCCGGCGAGCACAAGGTGGCGCTGCTCGAAGCGCCCAAGCTTGCGCGTGCGCTTTACGCCCACACCGAACTCGGCGACGAAATCCCCGAAACGCTGTACGCCGCCGTGGCCGAAGTGCTGGCCTATGTCTTCCAGATGCGCGTCTACAAGAACCACGGCGGCCAGCAGCCGCAAGTGCCGACCGCGCTCGAAGTGCCAGCCGGCATGGACCCGCTCGAAACCGATGCACAGAACGGAGCTGATGCATGAATGGCCTGATGTCCATGATGCGGCTGAACAACATCAACAGCCGCAGCCTCGCCGGGCCGCTCATCATCGTCATGCTGCTGTCGATGATGATATTGCCGTTGCCGGCGATCGCGCTCGACGTGCTGTTCAGTTTCAACATCGCGCTGTCGATCATGGTGCTGCTGATCAGCCTGCAAACGGCCAAGCCGCTCGAATTCCTCGCCTTCCCCAGCGTGCTGCTGGTCACCACCATGCTGCGGCTGTCGCTCAACGTCGCTTCCACGCGCGTGGTGCTGACCGAAGGCCACACCGGCCCCGACGCTGCCGGCAAGGTGATCGAGGCATTCGGCCACTTCCTGATCGGCGGCAATTACGCGGTCGGTATCGTCGTCTTCATCATCCTCACCATCATCAACTTCATGGTGGTGACCAAGGGCGCCGGCCGTATCGCCGAAGTCGGCGCACGCTTCACCCTGGACGCCATGCCCGGCAAGCAGATGGCGATCGACGCCGACCTCAACGCCGGCCTCATCGGCGAGGACGAAGCGCGTCGCCGCCGTACCGAAATCGGTCAGGAATCGGAGTTCTACGGCGCCATGGACGGTGCCAGCAAGTATGTGCGCGGCGATGCCGTCGCCGGCATCCTCGTCATCGTCATCAACATCGTCGGCGGCCTCGTCGTCGGCATGCTGCAGCACGATCTCGCCTTCGGCGACGCCGTGAAGAACTACACCCTGCTCGCCATCGGCGACGGCCTGGTGGCGCAGATCCCGTCGCTGGTGATCTCGGTCGCCGCCGGTATCGTCGTGTCGCGCGTGGCCAATGAAGAAGACGTCGGCAGCCAGCTGGTGACGCAGATGTTTTCCAATAGCAAGGTCATCTACACCACCGCCGCCATCATCGGCGGCATGGGCCTGATTCCCGGCATGCCGCACTTCGCCTTCCTGTTGTTGGCATCGTTCCTGGCGGCGATTGCCTGGTATGTCGAAAAGCAGGCGCAGGTGGTGCCGGCGGCAGAACCGGTAGCGGCGCCGGCAGTAACTGCCGAGCCCGAGGAAGCGAGCTGGAGCGATGTGGTGCAGGTCGATGTCGTCGGCCTCGAAGTCGGCTATCGCTTGATTCCGCTGGTCGACCAGGGCCAGGGCGGCGATCTGCTGAAACGCATCAAAGGCATCCGCAAGAAATTCGCGCAGGAAGTGGGCTTCCTGCCGCCGCCGATCCATATTCGCGACAACCTCGAACTCAAGCCATCGAGCTACCGCATCACATTGAAGGGTGTGGAGATCGCCAGCGGCGAATCGCACCAGGGCCAGTTCCTCGCCATCAATCCCGGTACCGTCGCCGGCACGTTGCCCGGCACCGCCACCACCGATCCGGCCTTCGGCCTGCCGGCGGTTTGGGTGGATAGCGCCAACCGCGACCAGGCGCAAACCATGGGCTATACCGTGGTCGATGCCGCTACCGTGATCGCCACCCATCTCAACCACATGATAGGCGCGCACGCCACCGAGCTGCTCGGCCGTCAGGAGGTGCAGCAACTGCTGGACCACATCGGCAAGGACTCGCCCAAGCTGGTCGAGGATCTGGTGCCCAAGCTGCTGCCGCTGTCCGCGGTGCAGAAGGTGCTGCAGAACCTGCTGGCCGAAAGCGTGCACATCCGCGACATGCGCACCATCATCGAAACGCTGTCCGAGCATGCGCCGCGCATCCAGGACATCGACGACCTTACCGCCCTGGTGCGTGTCCAGCTCGGCCGCGCCATCGTGCAGCAACTGTTCCCGCACGGCAGGGAGATTTCGGTCATGGCGCTCGACGGCCAGCTCGAACATTTGCTGCTGCAGGCCATGCACTCGGGCGCCGACGGCGGCGCGGCGATGGAGCCCGGCCTGGCCGAAAACCTGTCGCAGCAGGCCCAGCTCGCAGCACGCCAGCAGGAACAGATGGGCTACACGCCTGTATTACTCGTACCCGCCGCCCTGCGGCTGGCGCTGGCCAAATTCCTGCGCCGCGTCATCCCCGATCTGCGCGTGCTGTCGCATGACGAAATTCCGGATTCCAAAACCATACGTGTCACCAGCCTTATTGGAGGTCAAGCATGAACATCAGACGATTCTTTTCCAAAAGCTCGCGCGAAGCGCTGAGCATGGTGCGGCAGCAACTAGGTACCGAAGCCGTCATCCTGTCGAACCGCACGGTCGACGGCGGCACGGAAATCCTCGCCATGCTGGAACAGGACATGGACAAGCTCATCACCGATAGCCCGCTCGGGGCCACCGCAATTGCCAAGGCCCTGCCCCATCGTACCCAAGCGCCAGTGGCCGCGCCGGTGCTGGCGGCGCCCGCGGAACCGGAAGAACCGCTGAGCCTGCTGGAACTGCTCACGAGCAAGAAGCGCATCCTGCCGCCGGAAAGCGAACCGGTCCAACAGCCGGTAAAAGCCGCGCCGCGCAGCTCTGACATGGAAAGCATGATGCAGGAGCTGAAATCCATGCGGCACGTGCTGCAATCGCAACTGGCCGAACTGTCGTGGGCCGGCATGCAACAGCGCAACCCGGCCAAGTCCGAGCTGCTGAATCACATGCTGGCCGCCGGCTTCAGCGCCGGCCTTGCGCGCCAGGTGGCGGAGAAGGCTCCGGCCAAGCAATCGTCGGAACAAGCGCAGGAATGGGCAAAGTCGGTGCTGGCGCAGAATCTGCAGACCATCGCCGACGAAAGCGAAGTGCTCGACCGCGGCGGCGTATTCGCGCTGATCGGCCCCACCGGCGTCGGCAAGACCACCACCACCGCCAAGCTCGCCGCACGCTACGTCATGAAGCACGGCTCCAATAGCCTGGGCCTGATCACCACAGACGGCTACCGGATCGGCGGCCACGAGCAGCTCAGGATCTACGGCAAGATTCTCGGCGTCATGGTGCACGCGGTGAAGGACGAAGCCGATCTCAAGATCGCGCTCAACGAACTCAAGGGCAAGCACACCATTCTCATCGACACCGTCGGTGTCAGCCAGCGCGACCGCATGGTGGCCGAGCAGATCGCCATGCTGCACCAGGCCGGCACCAACATCCGAAAACTGCTGTGCCTCAACGCCACCTGCACCGGCGAAACGCTGGCCGACGTCATCCGCGCTTATCGCGGCCACGGCCTGCATGGTGCCATCGTCACCAAACTCGACGAAGCGGCCACCATCGGCGGCGTACTCGACATCATGATCCGCGAGAAACTCAAGCTTTATTACATGGCCAACGGCCAGCGCGTGCCGGAAGACCTCTACATCGGCAACAAGCAATTCCTCATGCGCCACGCCTTCAAGCTCGGCAGCCAGCGCAACGGCGTTTACGCGCTCAATGACGACGAACTGCCGTCGCTGATGGCGCATGCCCAACCGCTGGTGGACGCATTGCAAATGGAGGCCGGTCATGCCTGATTTCCGCGAAGACCAGGCGGCCGGCCTGCGCCGCCTCATGAGCGGCCCCAAGCC
>CBILOJ010000204.1:0-3766 GCA_966238525.1 uncultured Methylophilaceae bacterium
CTCCTGCGCAAACAACGACACCCGCAACTCCTCGATCAGCCATCGGTAATCCGCCAGCTCGTCGCTGACTTCCACTCCCGCCTTGCGCAGGGCATTCACCTTGTCTTCCCAGCGCTGCCAGATCTGCTGCACGGCCTGACCGCTGCGCGTGTCGCGTTCCACCGCACTCGGATATTTCTCCAACCTCATCCTGAGCGCTTTCAGATAACGCGGCAAGTGCTGCAACCGCTCCCACGACGTCTGGCTGAAGAAGCGCTTGGGCAGCAGGCGTGCGAACTGTTCCTCGACTTCGCGCTTGATGCGCGACATGGCTAGCGGTAGGCCGTTGAGTTTTTGCGTGAGCGGCTGGTATTCGGCGGCAATGGCCTGCGCCAGCCGCCCTGCTCCTTCGACCACGGCAGGGAGTCGCGTCCGGGCACGGGCTTTCAGCGCCATGAATTCGGCATTGCTGCGCGGCAGTTCGTCGTCGCCGATGAAGGCGCGGTCGGCAATGGCGGTGAGCATGTCTTCGCGCAGTTCGTCGGGCGGCATGAGGTTGCGCAGCAGCAACGCGTACTGGTTGAAGCCGGGCAGGCCTTTTTCGAGCTGCTTCATCTGCTCCTTGAGTTCGAAACGCATGAGGCGGCGCACTCCGGCCCGGTGCGCCTTGAGCGCGGCGGCTTCGGTGTCGAACAGCTTGACCGAGACGCTGTCGCCGTTATCCTCGATGGCGGGATAGCCCGTGAGCTGCCGGAGCTCTTTGTTTGATTCTTGGCGCGTGAAGCTCAGGGTCTTGGGCAGATCGCCGAAATCCCATTGTTTGAGACCGCTCTTCTCGATGCCGGGCGAGCTGCTACGGAACGTGAGCTGCGCGGCCTGGCCGAGCTGCTGCTTGAGCGCGTTCCAGTCGCGGCCCATGCCGAGCTCGCGGTTTTTCTCGTCGACGATTCGGAAATTCATCAGGAGATGCGGTGGCAGCTCGTCGCGCCATTCGTCGATGGAAACCTTGAGGCCGGTGCGTTGCTGAATGTAGGTGGCGAGAGTTTCCAGTAACGGCTGCTGGTAAGCATCGCGGTTATTCGGTTGCGCCGGCGCGCTCTGCGCGGTGGATTCCAGCTTTCGCTGGAATGACGGGTTGGAGATATGCTCGAGAAATCCCGTGACGAACTCCGGTACCGGCACGCAGACACGACGCAGGGTCTTGGGCAGCGACTTGATCATGTGCGTGACCTTCTCGCGCAGCATGCCGGGCACCAGCCATTCGGCGCGCGTGGCGTCGAGCTGGTTGAGCAGCGCCAGCGGGACCGTGGCGGTGACGCCGTCGAGCGAGTGGCCGGGTTCGAAGCGGTACTTGAGCGGCACGGTTTCGCCGTCGAGTTCCAAGGTTTCCGGGAACTGTGCCTCGGTGACGCCGGCTGCACCGTGGCGCATGAGATCGTCGCGCGTCAGAAACAACAGTTTGGGATTGTCCTTCTCCGCGTCCTGCCGCCACTTCTCGAAGCCGGCACCGTTGACGATGCCGACAGGGATGCGCTCGTCATAAAAAGCGAACAGCACGTGCTCGTCGACCAGCACGTCCTGACGCCGCGCCTTGTGCTCGAGCTCCTCGATCTCGGCGATGAGTCGGCGGTTGTGGGCGAAGAACGGCGCGCGCGTGTCGAATTCCATGTTGGCGAGCGCTTCGCGGATGAAGATTTCGCGCGATTCGGCCGGGTTGATCGGCCCGTAGTGCACGCGGCGCTTGGGTACGATGGTGAGGCCGTAGAGGCTGACGCGCTCCCAGGCGATGACCTGCGCCGGCTTGCGGTCCCAGCGCGGATCGCTGTAATGGCTGTCGGTGAGTCCACGCGCCAGTGGTTCTATCCAGTCGGGTTCGATCTTCGCCACGCAGCGTGCGTAGAGCTTGGTCGTTTCCATGAGCTCGGCCGCCATTACCCACTTCGGCCGCTGCTTCTTCAGCGCCGAGCCTGGCGCGATGCTGAAGCGGATGCCGCGCGCGCCCTGGTAGGTGTCGGATTCGCCGTCCTTGAAGCCGATGTTGCCGAGCAGGCCGGACAAGAGCGCGCGGTGAATTTGTTCGTAACTCGCCTCGTTCTGCGCGCCATGCATCGCAACAACTTTGTCGGCCGCGTCGCGGGCACCTTGCCGTACTACTTGTACTGTCTGCGGCGCCCGCTCCTTGCCTTCGCGTTCTTGCTTCGCCTGACGCACAGAAGCGCTTTCCGGCCAGATGTCCTCGACGATCTCCTGCAGCTGCCAGCACAGCTCGCGCCATTCCTTCATGCGCAGGAAAGAGAGGAAATTCTGGTGACACTTGTTGAGCAGCTCCTTGTTCGACTTCTTGGTGCGGAACGCTTCGTCGTAGAAATCCCAGAGCTTGAGGAAGCTCATGAAGTCGGACTGCTCGTGCGCGAACTTGGCGTGCGCCTGGTCGGCCGCCTCGCGCTTGTCCATGGGTCGTTCGCGCGGATCCTGGATCGCCAGCGCGGCAGCGATGATGAGGATTTCGCGCAGGCAGTTTTCCTGCCTGGCGGCGAGAATCATGCGGCCGACGCGCGGGTCCAGCGGCAGGCGAGCCAACTGGCGGCCGATCTCGGTGATGCTATATGAGCCCTGGTTGTCATTCCGGGGCCGCGCCAGCGGAGCTCGGAATCCAGAATTTTCAGTTTCGGGCTGGATTTCGGATAACGGCCGTGCCGTTTCCGGAATGACGGTATTTGCTTCGCCACGGCCACGTACAGGCTCAACCGCACCGAGCTCCTGTAGCTGCTGGTAGCCATCGTTGATCAGGCGCGAACTCGGCGCCTCGAGGAACGGGAATTCGGTGACGTCGCCTAACTTAAGCGCCGCCATGCGCAGGATGACCGAGGCCAGCGACGAGCGCAGGATTTCTGGATCGGTGAATTCGGGGCGGACGTTGAAATCCTCTTCCGAATACAGCCGCACGCAGATGCCGTTGGAGACGCGGCCGCAGCGGCCGGCGCGCTGGCGGGCGGCTGCTTGCGAGATTTTCTCGATCTGCAATTGCTCGACCTTGGCGCGCGGGCTGTAGCGGTTGACGCGCGCGAGGCCGGCGTCGATGACGTACTTGATGCCGGGCACGGTGAGCGAGGTTTCGGCGACGTTGGTAGCGAGCACGATGCGCGTGGCGCCACCGGGACGGAAAATCTTCTGCTGGTCCTCGATCGACAGCCGGGCGAACAGCGGCAGCACCTCGACATGGCGCAGCTTGGCCGAGCGGCCCTGGTATTTCCTGAGATGGTCGGCGGTGTCGCGGATCTCGCGCTCGCCGGGCAGGAAGACGAGGATGTCGCCGTCGCCGAGCCGCAGCAGGTCGTCGGCGGTGTCGAGAATGGCTTCCTCGATCGCCTCTTCCTCTTCATCTTCCTGCAGCCACCGCGCCTCGACGCGCGGCTTGCGCTTGACGCCCATGAGGTCCTGGCCCAGCAATTCCAGGTCCTCGTCGCCATCCTCGCCGGCGTCGACTTCCTTCGCCGTGAAGCCGGGTTTGCCCAAGGGCCGGTAACGGATTTCGACCGGATAGGTGCGGCCCGAAACTTCGATCACGGGCGCGCCGTCGAAATGGCGCGAGAAACGGTCGGCGTCTATGGTGGCCGAGGTCACGATGACCTTGAGCTCGGGCCGCTTCGGCAGCAACTGTTTCAGGTAACCGAGCAGGAAATCGATGTTGAGACTGCGTTCGTGCGCCTCGTCAATGATGATGGTGTCGTAGGCTTCGAGAAAGCGGTCGCCCTGCGTTTCGGCAAGCAGGATGCCGTCGGTCATG
>CBILOJ010000205.1:0-3713 GCA_966238525.1 uncultured Methylophilaceae bacterium
ACGAGCCGAAGAATTCGCGGATTGCGCTCGATACCGGCTTGGCATTGATCAGGTCATGCGGCATCAGGTTGTCGGATTCGGCCTGGCTCAAACGCTCCTTGACGGCGCGCTCTACCCGCACGAGGCCGGCACGGAACTGATTCTCGGCCAATTCGCCAACGGAACGAATACGGCGGTTGCCCAGATGGTCGATGTCGTCGATTTCGCCGCGGCCGTTGCGCAGCTCGAGCAGTACGGCGATGACCGCCAGAATGTCCTCGTTGGACAAGGTATTGGCGCCTTCCGCACCCTGCGGGCCGACACGCTCGTAAAAGCGGCGAATCCAGGCCGCGCTACGCTCCTCGATCTTTTCGGGGAAAGCGCGGCGATTGAACTTCATGCGACCGACTGTTGACAGGTCGTAGCGATCGGCATTGAAGAACAGGCCGTCAAACAGCGCCTGCACCGATTCCTCGGTCGGCGGTTCGCCCGGACGCATCATGCGGTAGATGGCCACGCGCGCGGCGTATTGATCGGGAATTTCATCGATACGCAAGGTCTGCGAAATGTAGTCGCCATGATCTAGATCATTGGCATACAGCGTATTGACGGCGGCAACATTGGCTTCGCGCAGCTTCTCCAGCAGCGTTTCCGTCACTTCGTCATTGGCGTTGGCGACGACTTCGCCGGTTTCCTTATCGACGACGGTATGTGCCAGCGCACGCCCCAGCATGAATTCTTCCGGCACAGCGATCTTGCTGATGCCGGCCTTTTCCATATCGCGGATGTGTTTGACGGTGATGCGCTTGTCCTTGGCGACGATGACTTCGCCATCCTTGCCGATAATGTCGAACTTGGCGACTTCGCCACGCAGGCGCTCGGGGACGAGCTCAAATTGCACGCCCTTCTTGCCAATGTGGAAGGTATCAAAATCGTAGAACGTTTCGAGGATCTGTTCCGGCGTATAACCCAGCGCCTTAAGCAGAATCGTCACCGGCATCTTGCGGCGACGGTCGACGCGGAAATAGAGGTAATCCTTGGGATCGAACTCGAAATCCAGCCAGGAACCACGATAGGGGATGATACGGGCGGAGAACAGCAGCTTGCCTGAGCTATGCGTCTTGCCGCGGTCGTGTTCGAAGAAAACGCCCGGGCTGCGATGCAGCTGCGAAACGATGACACGCTCGGTGCCGTTGATGACGAACGAACCGTTTTCGGTCATGAGCGGCAGTTCGCCCATGTAGACTTCCTGCTCCTTGACTTCCTTGACCGTAGGCTTGGACGCTTCCTTGTCCATGATGGTCAGACGCACCTTGACCCTGAGCGGGGCAGCGTAGGTCAGGCCGCGCTGCTGGCATTCCTTGACGTCGAACGGCTCTTGGCCCAGAGTATAGCTGACGTAGTCGAGACGCGCGTTGCCGGAATGACTGACGATCGGGAAAATGGAGCTGAACGTAGCCTGCAGACCATCGTTGACACGCGCTTCTGGTGTAACCTCGGCCTGCAAAAAGGCAGCGTAGGATTCCAGTTGCATGGCGAGCAGATAAGGTACTTCCTGCACGCTTTCGCGCTTGGCGAAACTTTTACGAAGACGTTTTTTTTCGGTAAAGGAATAGCTCATAGCATCTCCTGGGGGATAGAGGGCAGAAGACAGGAAACGCCATCGCCTCCTGTCTTCTGACTTCTAGATTACTGCTTGCTAGAAATGGTGAAGGCTGGCGGTTCCCCGCCAGCCCGTCCAACGCTTACTGCCTGTTACTTGATTTCAGCCTTGGCGCCAGCTTCTTCCAGCTTCTTCAGCGCAGCGTCGGCATCAGCCTTAGATACGCCTTCCTTGATGGGCTTGGGAGCGCCGTCAACCAGATCCTTGGCTTCCTTCAGGCCCAGGGCGGTCAGTTCGCGAACTGCCTTGATGACGTTGACCTTGTTGTCGCCAGCCGCGGTCAGAATGACGTCGAACTCGGTCTTCTCTTCAGCGGCAGCGGCACCTGCACCACCAGCTGCGGGAGCAGCAGCGACTGCAACAGCAGCGGCAGCCGAAACACCGAACTTCTCTTCCATTTCCTTGATCAGTTCGGACAGGTCAAGCACCGACATCGCGGCGATTGCGTCGAGGATTTCTGCTTTGGATAATGCCATTTGTGTAACTCCTGATAATGTTTGGTAATTGAATTAGGCTGCTTGCTTCTGATCGCGTACCGCTGCCAGACCCCGCACAAATCCGGTAGGCACTTCGTTAAGCGTGCGTACGAACTTGGCAATCGGGGCTTGCATGGTACCGAGCAGCTTGGCCAGCAACTCTTCGCGGCTAGGCATCGATGCCAGGGCTTGAACGCCTTTGACGTCCATGACCTGATTCGGCATCGCACCGGCCTTGATGACGAACTTGTCGTTGGCCTTGGCGAAATCGCTCAGCACCTTGGCCGCAGCTACCGGGTCGGCAGAAATGCCGAACACCAGCGGGCCAACCATTTCGTTTGCGAGACCGGAAAATGGCGTACCGTCGACAGCGCGACGGACCAGCGTGTTCTTGAGAACGCGCAGATAAACACCGGATTTTCTGGCTTGCGCACGAAGCTGGGTCATGTCGCCCACTTCCAAGCCGCGATACTCGGCAAGAACGATTGCCTGGGCGGCGTTGACCTGCTCGCTGACCTCGGCAACTACTGCCTTTTTCTCTTCAAGATTAAGACTCAAAGTCTTCTCCTTCCGTTAATTAAGCATCCGCGCCCGTTTCCGGGCATGAACACCTGCTTACGGCGGCCTGTTATCAGGAATACAACCATCCTGTTACGGGAACGCCATCTGCGTAGGATGTCCGTTACACAACGCACAATCATCAGTGCGCCTCTACGGTAAATTAAGCTGTGACGCTCCTACGGTCTTTGATAACCTCGTCCATACTACAAGACGAGCCCAAAGTCTTTTGTGACGACCGGGCCTGCCAGCCGTCAATCATGCTGATTTCAGGCCAGACCGGCCTGATCGACACGGATACCGGCACCCATGGTGCTGGAAACCGAAACCTTTTTCAGATAGACGCCCTTACTTGAGGCCGGTTTGGCCTTATTCAAGGCCTCGACCAGTGCCGACAGATTCGCCTGCAATGCTTCCACCGAGAACGATGCGCGACCGATCGTGCAATGGACGATACCACCCTTGTCCGTACGATACTGCACCTGGCCGGCCTTGGCGTTCTTGACGGCTTCCGCGACGTTAGGCGTTACCGTACCCACCTTGGGATTGGGCATGAGGCCGCGCGGGCCCAACACCTGACCCAGAGTACCGACAATACGCATGGCATCAGGCGTGGCAATTGCCACGTCGAAATCGAGCATGCCACCCTTGACCTGTTCAGCCAGATCGTCAAAACCAACGATATCAGCGCCCGCCGCCTTGGCCGCCTCGGCCTGCGCACCTTGCGCAAACACCGCAACCCGCTTGGTCTTGCCGGTGCCGCTAGGCAGGACCAGAGCACCACGCACCAGCTGATCGGATTTACGTGCATCAATACCGAGATTGATAACCGCATCCACCGATTCGTCGAACTTGGCGGTTGCCGTTTCTTTAACTAGCGCCAGCGCATCGCCAACAGCATAGACTTTGTTACGATCGATCTTGCCGCGCAATGCGGCCAGACGTTTGGAAACCTGAGCCATGTTACACACCCTCCACTTCAATACCCATGCTGCGCGCACTACCAGCAATCGTACGCACCGCCGCGTCCATATCGG
>CBILOJ010000206.1:0-3679 GCA_966238525.1 uncultured Methylophilaceae bacterium
GCGGCATGGGCATCATCCACAAGAACATGACGACGGCCGACCAGGCCATGCATGTATCCAGAGTCAAACGCTTCGAATCCGGCGTGGTCCACGATCCCGTTACCGTTGCCCCGCACATGACGGTGCGCGACGTGCTGAACATCACGCGCCAGCACAAGATATCCGGCCTGCCCGTAATCGACGGCGAGAAAGTCGTGGGCATCGTCACCAACCGCGACCTGCGCTTTGAGACCAATCTTGACCAGCCGATCCGCAACATCATGACGCCGCGCGAGCGCCTGGTCACCGTACAGGAAGGCGCCAGCCGCGAAGAAGCCCTGGCGTTGCTGCACAAGCATCGCCTGGAGCGAGTGCTGGTCATCAACGACGCCTTCGAGTTGCGCGGCCTGATCACGGTCAAGGACATCCAGAAATCCAGCGAACACCCGCTCGCCTGCAAGGACGAGAAAGGTCGTTTGCGCGTCGGCGCCGCGGTCGGTGTCGGTGAAGGCACCGAAGAGCGCGTGGCGGCGCTGGCCGAAGCCGGCGTCGACGTCATCGTCGTCGATACCGCCCACGGCCATTCGCAAGGCGTACTCAGCCGTGTGAGCTGGGTCAAGAAACACTTCCCCGAAGTGCAGGTCATCGGCGGCAATATCGCTACCGGCGCTGCCGCCCTCGCCCTGGTCGAGCATGGCGCTGACGGCGTCAAGGTCGGCATCGGACCGGGCTCCATCTGCACCACGCGCATTGTCGCCGGTGTCGGCGTGCCGCAGATTACCGCCATCGACAACGTCTGCAAGGCACTTGAAGGCACCGGTGTGCCCTTCATCGCCGACGGCGGCGTGCGTTTCTCCGGCGACATCTCCAAAGCGATCGCCGCAGGCGCCTATACCGTCATGCTGGGCGGCTTGTTCGCCGGCACAGAGGAAGCGCCGGGCGAAATCGAGCTGTTCCAGGGCCGTTCCTACAAATCCTATCGCGGCATGGGCTCCATCGGCGCCATGCAGAAGGGTTCGAGCGATCGCTACTTCCAGGACAACCAAGGCAATGCCGACAAGCTCGTGCCCGAGGGCGTCGAGGGCCGCGTGCCCTACAAGGGCAGCGTACTCGCCGTGATCCACCAGCTGATGGGCGGCCTGCGCGCCTCCATGGGCTACGTTGGTGCCGCCACCATCGAGGAAATGCGTACACGCGCCGAGTTTGTGCAGATCACCGCCGCCGGCATGCGTGAATCGCACGTGCACGACGTGCAGATCACCAAGGAAGCACCCAACTACAACATCGACTGAAAGTGATCTTGATGCCAGCAGATAAACGCAGTTTTGTCGCCGAATCCGCCGTCCTGGGCCTGTTGTTGCTCGCCGGCCTGGTCGGGCTCGGCTATCTGCTGGCGCAAAGCATCATGGACATCAAGCTGCTGGACCGCACGGTCGAGGTCAAGGGCCTGTCGGAACGCGAAGTCGCGGCCGACATCGCCATTTGGCCCATCACCTTCAATGTGGCAGGAAACGACCTGGGCAAGCTCTACCAGGACATCCAGAACAAGAACGCCAGCATCATTGCCTTTCTTGAGAAGAACGGCTTCAACGACGATGAGGTCAGCATCTCACCGCCGGCCGTGGTCGACAAACTGGCGCGCGAATACGGCGACAGCTCGGCCGATTCCCGCTTCCGCTACACTGCCAGCTCCACGATCACCGTCTACAGCGGCAAGGTCGACCAGGTGCGTCAGACCATGACCAAGGTGGCCGAACTCGGCCAGCAAGGCATCGCAATTGCGGGCGACAGCTACAGCACGCAGTTCCTCTACACCAAGCTCAACGACATCAAGCCGGCGATGATCGAGGAAGCCACGCGCAATGCGCGCGAAGCGGCCGCCAAATTCGCCAAGGATTCCGACAGCACGCTGGGCAAGATCAAGCATGCCAACCAGGGCATGTTCAGCATCGAAAACCGTGATACCAGCACCGCCTACATCAAGAAGGTGCGCGTGGTGTCGACGGTTGAGTACTACCTTTCCGACTGACGTCTTCCGGCGGCGCCAGCAGCCGGCCTCCCCCTTTAGCCCAAGTACACGTTCATGCACCAGAAAATACTCATTCTTGATTTCGGTTCCCAATACACCCAGCTCATCGCGCGCCGTGTGCGCGAGGCCAATGTCTATTGCGAACTGCATTCGTGGGACGTCGATGCCGATTTCATCCGCGACTTCAACCCGGCCGGCATCATCCTGTCGGGCGGCCCGAACTCGGTCTATGAAGATGAAACACCCAAGGCCGCGCAAGTCGTGTTCGAGCTCGGCGTACCCGTGCTGGGCATCTGTTACGGCATGCAGACCATGGCCATGCAACTCGGCGGCAAGGTGGAAAACGCCAGCCATCGCGAATTCGGCTATGCCGAGATCCGCGCGCGCGGCCACTCCGCCCTGTTTCGCGACATCCAGGACCGCGTCAACGACGAAGGTCACGGCCTGCTCGACGTCTGGATGAGCCACGGCGACAAGGTCACCGGCCTGCCGGAGGGCTTCAAGGTCATCGCCAGCAACGCCGCCACTCCCTTGGCCGGCATGGCTGACGAAGCACGCCGCTTCTACGGCGTGCAGTTCCACCCGGAAGTCACGCATACGCTGCAGGGCAAGCACATGCTCAACCGCTTCGTGCACGACATCTGCGGCTGCGGCCACGACTGGAACATGCCCGACTACATCGAGGAAGCCGTAGGCCGCATCCGTTCCGAAGTCGGCCACGACCAGGTCATCCTCGGCCTGTCGGGCGGCGTCGATTCCTCGGTGGCGGCCGCGCTGATCCATCGTGCCATCGGCGACCAGTTGACCTGCGTCTTCGTCGACAACGGCCTGCTGCGCCTGAACGAGGCGGAACAGGTCATGGAAACCTTCGCCAAAAACCTCGGCGTCAAGGTGATTCATGTCGATGCCGGCGCCAAGTTCCTCGGTGATCTTGCCGGTGTTACCGACCCGGAAGCCAAGCGCAAGATCATCGGCCGCGAGTTCGTCGAGGTGTTCCAGCAGGAATCAACCAAGCTGCCGCAAGCCAAGTGGCTGGCGCAGGGCACGATCTATCCCGACGTCATCGAGTCGGCCGGCGCCAAAACCAAGAAGGCGCATACGATCAAGAGCCACCACAATGTCGGCGGCCTGCCCGAAACCCTACATCTCAAGCTGCTGGAACCGCTACGCGAACTATTCAAGGATGAAGTGCGCGAACTCGGCGTCGCACTCGGCCTGCCGCACGACATGGTCTACCGTCACCCCTTCCCCGGCCCTGGCCTCGGTGTGCGCATCCTGGGCGAAGTAAAGAAGGAATACGCCGACCTGCTGCGCCAGGCCGACGCCATCTTCATCGAAGAATTGCGCGCCTCGGGCTGGTACGAAAAGACTTCGCAGGCCTTCGCCGTGTTCCTGCCGGTGAAGTCGGTCGGCGTCATGGGCGACGGCCGCACCTACGATTACGTGGTCGCGCTACGCGCCGTCGTCACCAGCGACTTCATGACCGCGCACTGGGCCGAGCTGCCGTATACCCTGCTCGGCAAGATCTCCAACCGCATCATCAACGAAGTACGCGGCATCAACCGCGTGGTCTACGACATCTCCGGCAAGCCGCCGGCGACGATCGAGTGGGAGTAGCGCTTGCGCAGGGAGGAGTAGGCTCCGTCGGCATAGCCGATGGTAGCGACCCCG
>CBILOJ010000207.1:0-3645 GCA_966238525.1 uncultured Methylophilaceae bacterium
ACCTCATCCACCTCCTCCGGCACGCTGACGGTAAAGCCTTTGCCGCCCATGGCTTCAGCCGCCTTGGCGAAATCGATGGGCTGTACTTCGCAGCCGAATTGCGGATTACCGAGGAACATCATCTGCTCCCAGGCAATCTGGTTCAGCATGTTGTTCTTGATGACCAGCACCTTGAGCGGGATGTTGTAGCGCACCGCGGTTGAAAATTCGCCAAGCTGCATGGCAAAGCCGCCGTCGCCGGCAATGGCGAAGATGGGACGGCCGGGATAGGCCAGGCCGGCCGCCAGGGCATACGGCAGTCCGCAGGCCATCGAAGCCAGTGTGCCCGATACGCTGAAGGCCTGGCCGTCGCGAATATCGACGTGGCGCGCGGCCAGCTCGGTGTTCTGACCGGAATCGGTCACCAGCACGGCATCGTCGGGCAAGCGCAGGCCGAAAGCGCGGGCCACGACCTGCGGCTTCAGCGGCAGGTCGTTCTTGCTTTCGGCAATAGCCATCATTTCACGCCAATGTTTCATGCCGGCCTGGGCCTGTTCGAGGAAGCTGCGGTCGGTCTTGCGGAGCAGACGTTCATTGAGCAGGCGCAGCGTGGGCGCGGCATCGCCGACGAGCCCGGCCTCGACCGGGTAACGCAAACCAATACGCTGGCCGTCGCGATCGATCTGGACGCCATGCGCCTGGCCCGGCTTCGGGTAATACTCGACATAGGGAAAGGATGAACCGACGATGAGCAGCGCATCGCACTGCTCCATGGCCTGCTGTGACGGCAGCGTGCCGAGGATGCCGATGCCGCCCGTGGTATAGGGATGATCGTCAGGCAGGACGGCCTTGCCCAGCAGAGCCTTGGCTACAGGCGCTGCAAGCAGCTCGGCTGTGCGTTCCAGTTCGCCGCGCGCGCTGAAAGCACCGCGGCCGGCCAGGATGGCGACTTTCTTCGCCGCATTGAGGATATCCGCCGCCTTGTCCAGCTCGACCACGTCCGGCAGGCGCCTGCCTTCAAACCAGCGCCTGGACTCGTGACCGGGCTGGTTGCGCGTGGAACGCTGCGCTTCGGAGGCCGCCATCTCCTGCACGTCGTTGGCGATGGACAGATGGGCAACGCCGCGCTTCGACAGCGCCGAGCGGCAGGCCAGATTGGCCATGTTCTCCATATGCGAGGCATCGGCGACCTGGGCGTTGAACACGGCGACGTCGTTGAAGACGCGCGTGAGGTCGACATCCTGCTGGGTAAAGGTTTCGATGAGGTCGTGGTACTGCATGCCGGTGATGGCCAGTACCGGCGCCTGATCGAGCTTGGCGTCGTAAAGCCCGGTCAACAGATGCGTGCCGCCAGGGCCTGAAGTCGCAAGGCAGACACCAAGCTTGCCGGTCCACTTGGCGTAGGCCGAGGCCATGAAAGCCGCCGACTCCTCATGCCGCACCTGGATGAAGCGAATACGATCCTGCCGCGTGCGCAAGGCTTCCATGACGCCGTTGATGCCGTCGCCCGGCAAGCCGAAGATGACTTTCACATCCCAGGTAATCAGCGTTTCGACGAGAACATCAGCGGTCGTAGGCATGACAGCACCTCACGACTTCGATGCGTGGCCAGGTTTGCCCTTGCGCTTGGTGGATGCCAGGTCATGCAGCTCTTTCTCGCTCATCGAATCAACCATGGATTTGGATGCGCCCTTCAGCTCGCTCTTGCTCGTCTCGCCGCGCTTGGCGGACAAGGCAGCGCCGGCTGCCATTTGCTGGGCTTTGGATTTTGCAGGCATGATGCATGCTCCTTAATGAATTAAGACTTCAGGAACAGACTACGAAATAACGCCGGATTCGGCTATCAGCCCGCAGGGAAAATCGCTGTAGGAATTTACGTAGCGGAAGGTATAAGCGTGGCGGGAACATCTTTGTCATTGCGAAACGCAGTGAGAAATCTGAAGCTTCAATGTCCATACCCTTCCCGCAAACAGTTATGTTTCCCAGCACATCGACGCTTTTTCCGCCGAGCCTCAGTATGGCAAGACAGATGAGACAACATGGATGAGGAGTACGCAGATGGGTGAGATATTCCACAAGTTCGCCACGTCGATTTCGGAAATCGTCGGTACGCCGTGGGCATTCCTGGCGGCTTTGCTACTGGTGGTTTTGTGGGTGGTGTCAGGCCCGGTTTTTCAGTATTCCGATAGCTGGCAGCTCGTCATCAACACGTCGACCACCATCATCACTTTCCTCATGGTATTCGTCATCCAGAGTTCACAAAACCGGGACACCAAGGCGATCCACATCAAATTGGACGAACTGTTGCACGCGGTACACGGTGCCAGGACCGGCCTTATCAATATCGAGCATCTCTCGGACGAGGATCTGCTGCAGTTGCAAAAGGAATTCGAGCGGCTGGGAGATACCAAGCTCGAGACCAAGGTAAAGGCGACAAGAAAAACGGCGTCCAGGAAGCGGACGCCGAAAGCGGAACAACAAGAATAGTTTTAGTTTACCCGGGGAAGCTGCTAGATCAGACGCTGCGGATGCGCATAGGCGACGTGGCGTCCTTCGCGCACGAAACCGAGCAGCGTGATATTGGCATCTTCCGCCATGCGCACTGCAAGCCCCGTCGGCGCCGAAATCGCTGCCAGCGTCTGGATGCCGGCCGCAGCAATTTTTTGCACGATCTCATAGCTGGCGCGGCTGGTGACGATGACGGCGCCGGTCGAAATATCTTCCCCGCTTCTGATCAAGGCGCCGATCAATTTGTCCACGGCGTTATGACGGCCGATGTCCTCCCGGATAGTCCGTACACCGCCATCCTGCGCCAGCCATGCCGCCGCGTGCGTCGCTCCGGTTTGCAATTGCAGCAATTGCTGCTGGTGCAATTGCTCGAAGGCGGCATGCAGCGCCGCGATGGTCAGCGTATGGCCGTTCGGCACCGGTTGCGGCGTGCGGATGGCATGTTGCAGCGATTCAGTGCCGCACAGGCCGCAGCCGGTACGGCCGGCCATGCTGCGCTTGCGCTGTTTCAGCTGCATCATTTTTTCGCTGGCGACTTCCATCTGCACCGTCATGCCTGATTCTTCCAGCTGCACGCTGCAGTCGTAGATCTCGCCGACGTGGTCGATGATGCCTTCGGTCAGGGAAAAGCCGACGCCGAAATCCTCGAGATTACTCGGCGACGCCAGCATCACGGCGTGTGAAATACCATTGTAGACCAGCGCGACAGGGACTTCTTCCGCCACGTGGTCGACGAAGGCCTCGGTCTTGCCGTCGGTCCACCGATCCACCCGTACCTGGGTGGATTCCGGTGCTTCAAGCGCTAACTGGCTCATCGGTTTTTCCTTCCGTTTGCGACTGCTGGCTGGAGCGGCGAATCAGGACCGGCACGGACTTGTATGAAGGTGTGCCGCTACGTGCGTCGAAATTAGCCAGCGAGATCAAGGTATTGGCTTCGGGATAATAAGCTGCGACCGAGCCACGGGCGATATCGTAAGTCACGGCAACGAAGCCGCGCAGGATCCGCGCTTGCGCCGGCTGGTCGTTTTCCGATACGGCTTCCACGTCCACCACATCGCCATGCTGGAGACCCAAGGCCACGAGATCTTCCTTGTTGACGAAGATGACGTCGCGGCGGCCGGTCACGCCGCGGTAGCGGTCGTTCTTGCCGTAAATCGT
>CBILOJ010000208.1:0-3644 GCA_966238525.1 uncultured Methylophilaceae bacterium
GCTGCTTTGGGCGGCCGGTGCCGGCGACGCTTGGCTGCATTACCCGGTGCTGCCCAAGCTGCTGTATCTGGCAGGGCTGGTGGTGCTCGGCGCTGCCGTTTATTTCGGCGCCCTGACTTTGCTCGGCATCCGTCTGCGCGATTTTATGCGGCGCGCCAAGGTATAGCGGCATGCAGATTTTCCGACATCTTTCGCAATCGGCCGGGCAACCGCTGGCGCTCGCCATCGGCAATTTCGACGGCGTGCATCTGGGCCATCAGGCCTTGCTGCAGCGCCTGGCCTTGACGGCACAGCAGTCCGGTCTGGCGCCTGCCGTCATGACCTTCGATCCGCATCCACGCGAATTCTTCACGCCGCAGCAGGCGCCGACCCGGCTGACCAGCCTGCGCGAAAAGCTGGAGCTGTTCGCCGAGGCCGGCATGCAATACGCCTACGCCTGCCATTTCAACCAGCGCTTCGCCGCTGTCAGCGCCGAGACTTTCATGTACCACATCCTGCGCGATGCCCTGGATGTGCGTGCCGTTCTCGTCGGCGACGATTTCCGTTTTGGCGCCGGCCGCAAAGGCAGCGCCGCCGATTTTGCCGCGGCCGGCTTCGAGCTCGTCAGCTTGCCTCAGGTCGAGTGCGACGGCATGCGGATTTCCAGTACGGCAATCCGCGAAGCGCTGGCCGCGGGCAGGCTGCAGCAGGCCGCGCGCCTGCTGGGGCGACCGTACAGCATGAGCGGCAAGGTGGTGCACGGCAACAAGCTGGGCCGCGAGCTCGGTTACCCCACCGCCAATGTGCACATGCGCCACGATCGGCCGCCGCTTTTCGGCATCTATGCGGTAAAATTGGAGGGTGTCGCAGAGCATGCGCTGCCCGGCGTCGCTAGCCTGGGCGTACGACCGACGATCACGCAGCAGCAGCCGAGGCCGACACTGGAAGTGCACCTGTTCGATTTTGACCGCGATATCTACGGCCAACATGTGCGCGTACATTTTCTGCACAAGATACGCGACGAGATGAAATTCCCCGATCTGGCCGAACTCAAGCGCTGGATCGCGCGCGATGAAGATGCAGCGCGCGCTTATTTTGCAAGCGAGGCGGACGGCCGCCAGCAACGCCTGCCGTAAACAGCCAGAAACCATTATGACCGACGATAAAAACGCCAAGTACAAGCTTAACCTGCCCGAAACCTCGTTCCCGATGCGCGGCGATCTCGCCAAGCGCGAACCGGGTTGGCTCGCCCAATGGCAGCAGCGCAAGACCTATGAGCGCATCCGCGCCGCGCGCAAGGGCGCTAAGAAATTCATCCTGCATGACGGCCCGCCCTATGCCAACGGCGACATCCACATCGGCCATGCCGTCAACAAGATTCTCAAGGACATCATCGTCAAGTCCAAGACCATGTCCGGCTTCGATGCGCCCTACGTGCCGGGCTGGGACTGCCACGGCCTGCCGATCGAACTCATGGTGGAAAAGACGCACGGCAAGAACATACCGCCGGCCAAGTTCCGCGAGCTGTGCCGCGCCTATGCCGCCGAGCAGGTGGAGCGGCAGAAGAAGGACTTCATTCGTCTCGGCGTGTTCGGCGACTGGGACCATTCGTATCTCACGATGAACTATCAGACCGAGGCCGACATCATGCGCGCCCTCGGCGACATCTATAAAAACGGCTATGTCTATCAGGGCAGCAAACCCGTGCACTGGTGCGTCGATTGCGGATCGGCACTGGCCGAGGCTGAAGTCGAATACGAGGACAAGAACTCCCCGGCCATCGACGTCGGCTTCCGCTTCGTTGACCTGACCGCCTTGGCGCAGGCCTTCGATACGCAAGCCGCGAACATCAAGCTCGAGGGCGAGGCTTACGCCGTGATCTGGACCACCACGCCGTGGACGCTGCCGGCCAACCAGGCTGTCACCGTGCATCCGGAATTCGCCTACGACCTGATCCAGACCGAGCGCGGCCTGCTGGTGCTGGCGCACGACTTGGTTGAGGCAACGCTCGCGCGCTACGGCCTCGAAGGCAAGACGCTGGCCACCACGCCCGGCAAGCAGCTCGAAATGCTGGCGCTGCAGCACCCCTTCCTCGAGCGCCAGGTGCCCATCATCGTCGGCGACCACGTCACGGCGGATGCCGGTACCGGTCTCGTGCATACAGCGCCTGCACACGGCCTCGACGACTATGCGGTCGGCATGCGCTACAACCTGCCCGTGGACAATCCGGTCGGTGACGACGGCAAATTCTTCGCGCGTATTTCATTGGTTGGCGGCATGAGCATCTGGGACGCCAACAAGGTTGTCATCGAGACCTTGCAGAACGGCGGCAACCTGCTGGCCTCGGCGCGCCTCAACCACAGCTACCCGCACTGCTGGCGCCACAAGACGCCGGTGATCTTCCGCGCCACGCATCAGTGGTTCATTGGCATGAACCAGCAAGGTGCGGACGGCAAGAGGCTGCGCGAACTCGCCAACAAAGCCGTGGACGATACGCAGTTCTTCCCGAGCTGGGGCCGCGCGCGGCTCGAAGCCATGATCAAAAACCGTCCCGACTGGTGCGTCTCGCGTCAGCGTAATTGGGGCGTGCCGATGCCGCTGTTCGTGCACAAGGAAAGCGGCGAACCGCATCCGAAAACTTTAGAGTTGCTGGAAACGGTGGCGCAGCAAGTTGAGCAGCAAGGTATCGAAGCCTGGTTCTCGCTCGATGGTGCAGCCTTCCTCGCACAGCACGCGCCGGAAAATGCCGCGCAGTACAAGAAAATTGGCGACACGCTCGACGTTTGGTTCGATTCCGGCGCCACCCATGCCGCCGTGCTCAAGCGCCGGCCCGAGCTCGCCTTCCCGGCTGACCTTTACCTCGAAGGTTCGGACCAGCATCGCGGCTGGTTCCAGAGCTCGCTGTTGACTGCCTGCGCCACCGACGGCCGCGCGCCTTACGATGCGCTGCTCACGCACGGCTTCGTCGTCGACGGCGCCGGCCACAAGATGAGCAAGTCCAAGGGTAACGTCGTCGCGCCGCAGAAGGTCATGGACACTTACGGCGCCGATATTTTGAGGTTATGGACGGCCTCCACCGACTATTCCGGCGAGCTGACGATTTCCGAGGAAATCCTCAAGCGCGTCGCCGAAAGCTATCGCCGCATCCGCAACACCTTGCGCTTCCTGCTCGCCAACCAGGCCGATTTCGACGCGAGCCGCGACCTGCTGCCGGCTTCCGAATGGCTGGAGATCGACCGCTACGCGCTGGTGCTGACCGAAAAGCTGCAATCCGGCATCCTCGCCGATTACGAGCGTTACGAGTTCCATCTGGCAATGCAGAAATTCGTCGCCTTCTGCTCGGAGGATCTCGGCGGCTTCTACCTCGACATCCTCAAGGACCGGCTCTACACCACAGGCGCCGATTCGCACGCACGCCGCTCCGCGCAAAGCGCCCTGCATCACATCACGCATGCCCTCATGCGCCTGATGACGCCGGTGTTGAGTTTTACCGCCAATGAAATCTGGCAGACGCTGGGGCTAGGTGAGGAAAGCAGCGTATTCGAACAACTGTGGTACGAGCTGCCGGCGCATGGCTTTACTGCTGAGCAGCTGCAAGCGTGGCAGCACATCCTCGACGTGCGCGCACTCGCCAACAAGGCCATCGAAGAACAGCGCGAGCAGGG
>CBILOJ010000209.1:0-3630 GCA_966238525.1 uncultured Methylophilaceae bacterium
CGCTGACGCTGGGCATGGCGATCGACGCCAACGTGCTCATCAACGAGCGCATCCGCGAGGAACTGCGCACCGGCATGAGTCCCCAAGCCGCGATCCAGGCTGGTTATGCACGCGCCTGGGATACCATTCTCGACTCCAACGTGACCACCATGATCGCCGGTCTCGCGTTGTTCATGTTCGGCACCGGCCCGATCAAGGGCTTCGCTGTCGTGCACGTGCTGGGCATATTGACTTCGATGTTCAGCGCCGTCGTGGTATCGCGCGCCTTCATCAATCTGATCTACGGCTACCGCCGCAAGGTCAACAAGCTTTCCATCGGCTGACGCGACTCGGCCAGATACCCAATATTTAAGAGCTAAAGACCATGGAACTCTTCAGAATCAAGCACGATATTCCATTCATGAGTTATGGCCGCCTGACCACGGCCATTTCCCTGATCACGTTCATCCTGGCGGTATTTTTCCTCGCACATCGCGGCCTCAATCTCGGCGTCGATTTCACCGGCGGCACCATGATGGAGGTGAGCTATCCGCAGGCGGCAAATATTGGCCATATCCGCGAAGCCATGGACGAGATTGGTCTGCGGGACGCCACTGTGCAGAATTTCGGCAATAGCCGCGATGTGCTGATCCGCTTGCCGATCAAGCCCGGCCTGTCCACGGCCCAACTGTCCGAACGTGTGCTGACCGCCTTGAAGAAAGCCGACAACGCGGTTGAAATGCGCCGGGTCGAGTTTGTCGGCCCGCAAGTCGGGGAAGAGCTCTATGCCAATGGCGCACTCGCCCTGCTGCTGGTCAGTCTGGGTATTGTGATTTATCTGGCCCTGCGCTTTGAATGGCGCTTCGCCGTCGCTGCCATCATCGCCAACATGCACGACGTGGTCATCATTTTGGGCTTCTTCGCCTTCTTCCAATGGGAATTCAACCTGACGGTACTGGCCGCCGTGCTGGCCGTGCTCGGCTACTCGGTCAACGAGTCGGTGGTGGTATTCGACCGCGTGCGCGAAAACTTCCGCAAGATGCGCAAGGCTTCCGTCCATGAAGTCATCGACAATGCCATCACCCGCACCATGTCGCGCACCATCATCACCCACTTCTCGACCGAACTCGTGGTGCTGTCCATGTTTCTGTTCGGTGGCGAGGTACTGCACAACTTCGCGCTGGCGCTGACCATCGGCATCGTGTTCGGCATCTATTCCTCCGTACTCGTTGCCAGCCCGATCGCGCTGTATCTCGGCGTATCACGCGAGAACCTGATCACGGGGGCTGAAAAGAAGCCGACGGCTGACGCCCTGCCTTGACAAGGCGGGCGTTTCGCACAGAAACTAGCAGCACCTTTATCTTCCTGTAACCCGACTTTTTGGACGACATTCCCATATCGCTGCAGCTTGGCGCACTCGCCATCCTGCTCATGATTTCCGCGTTCTTTTCCATCGCTGAGACCAGCCTGATGTCGCTCAACCGCTACCGGTTGCGGCATCTGGCCAAGGCCGGCCATCGCGGCGCACGCCTGGCCAGTACCTTGCTGAGCAGAACCGACAAGGTGCTGGGCGTGATTTTGCTCGGCAATAATTTCGCCAATGCGGCTTCGGCGACATTGGTGGCCATCATCACGGTGAAACTGTTCGGCGAAGGCCAACTCGCCCTCATGCTGGGCACGCTGAGCGTCACTTTCGCCATTCTGGTGTTCAGCGAAATCTCGCCCAAGGTGATCGCTGCCGCCTACCCGGAAAAACTGGCGTTCGCCTGCAGCTACGTGCTGTACCCACTGCTCAAGGTCGCATCCCCTCTCGTCTGGTTCGTCAATCTGTTCGTCAGCGGCCTGCTGCGCATTCTGCACATCAAGGTCAATTTCGCCGAGAGCTCGCATGCCATCACCATGGAAGAACTGCGCAGCATCGTGCTCGAGGCCGGCAGCTATATTCCGAAAAAGCACCGCGCCATCCTGCTCAATCTGTTCGATCTCGAGAAGATCACGGTAGACGATGTCATGATCGCTCATACGCAGATCGAGGTCATCGATTTCGATGCGCCGCTCGAGGACATCCTGCAGCACATCTCCGGCAGTCATCACACTCGCCTGCCGGTGCGCGAGGGGCCAAACGAGGAAATTGTCGGCATCCTGCATATCCGCAAGGTCATGAATCAATTGCGCGATAGCGAACTGACCATGGAGGTCCTGCGCGATATCATGGCCGAACCTTATTTCGTTCCGTCCGGCACGCCACTTTACACGCAGATGCAGCAATTCCAGGAAAACCGGCGGCGCATTGCACTGGTCGTCGACGAATACGGCGAGCTGAAGGGATTGGTGTCGCTGGAAGACATTCTGGAGGAAGTCATCGGCGATTTTACTACGCATTCGCCGATGCGCAGCGCCGCCTACCGGCAGGAAGAAGGCGGCAGCTGGATTGTCGATGGCAGCAGCAGTCTGCGCGACCTCAACAAGAAGCTGGGGCTCAGCTTGCCGCTTGATGGCCCACGTACGCTGAATGGTCTCGTGCTGGAGCATTTCGAGGACATTCCCGAGCCCGGCACCAGTTTCAAGATGGGTACGCATGCGCTGGAAATCCTGCAAACGCAGGACCGTATTGTCAAAAGCGTACGTATTTACCCTTAAAGAATTTTCGCAATATCCGCATTGCGAGAGGCTTGAAAATTTCCTGATTCGGCTCAAAATAGGTTGCACATATGGCCAGCACCAAGCATGAGGAAAATGCCGTTGCCGAGATTGGCACGGCTAAGCCCAAACCTCCGCCGATGTACAAGGTCATTCTGTTGAATGACGATTACACGCCGATGGAATTTGTGGTGGATGTGATCCAGCGTTTTTTTAACAAAAGCCGTGAACAAGCGACGCAGATCATGCTCAAAGTACATACTGAAGGTGCCGGCGTCTGTGGTGTTTATCCGCAGGATATCGCGGAAACCAAACTGAACCAGGTCGTGGGTTATGCTCGCGAACATCAGCATCCGTTGCAATGCACAATGGAAGAAGCCTGAGGAAAGCCAAGGAAAGTTAAATGATTGCGCAAGAACTGGAAGTCTCCCTGCACATGGCCTTCATGGACGCTCGTCAAAAGCGCCATGAGCTGATCACGGTCGAGCACTTGCTGCTGGCCATGATCGACAATCCGACCGCCGCGGAAGTGCTGCGCTCTTGCGGAGCACAGCTCGACGGCCTGCGCAACGATCTGACCAATTACATCGAAGAACATACGCCCACCGTTGCCGGCACCGACGAAGTGGACACGCAGCCGACGCTGGGTTTCCAGCGCGTCATCCAGCGCGCGATCCTGCACGTGCAATCCTCGGGCAAGAAGGAAGTCACCGGCGCCAATGTGCTGGTCGCCATCTATGGCGAGAAGGATTCACATGCCGTGTTCTTCCTGCACCAGCAAGGCGTAACCCGGCTCGACGTAGTCAACTTCATTGCGCATGGCGTAGCCAAGGTCGCCGATGGCGATGCCAAGCGAACCGAAACCGAGCAGGAAGTGGAAGCTGAAGCCGCACCTGGCGGTGCGCTCGAAAGCTTCACCCTGAACCTCAACCAGCAAGTACTGGCGGGCAAGATCGACCCCCTGATCGGCCGCGACCGCGAACTTGAGCGCGTCATCCAGACCTTGTGCCG
>CBILOJ010000210.1:0-3623 GCA_966238525.1 uncultured Methylophilaceae bacterium
ATCAGGTAATGCGAGAGGCCCACCATCAGACTTGCTCCTTTCGGTCTTGCGGCTCATGCGCCTGCGCAGCCTCGGTCACCGAGGGCATGCTGACGATGCGGATGCGGTCTTCGCGGCGCACCCTGACCTGGTCGCCCGGCGCCATGAACTTGCTGTCCTTGCGCTCGCGCAGCGTCAGCACGATGGCGGCGATGATGGCGACCAGCAGGACGACAGAGGCCAGTTCGAACGGCAGCAGGTAGTCGGTGTAGATGACGCGCCCGAGCGCGGCGGTATTGCTGTAGCCGGCTTCCTGCGACACCACGCGGCCGCTGTCGAAATAGCGGCCGCCGAGCACCATGATCATCTCGACGCACATGACGCCACCGACGATGAGCGCCGGGACGATGGCGTTCCAGAAGCCTTCGCGCAGTTTTTCCAGATTGATGTCCAGCATCATGACCACGAACAGGAACAGCACCATGACGGCGCCGACGTAGACCAGCACCAGCGCGATCGCGAGGAATTCGGCTTGCAGCAGCAGCCAGATGCCGGCCGCGGTGAAGAATGCCAGTACGAGGTAGAGCGCCGCGTGCACGGGATTGCGCGTGGTGATGACGCGCAGGCCGGCCAGCAGCAGGATAGCTGCCAGTGCGTAGAAAACGTAATCCTGGAATATCATGGGCTCAACCTGTTGTTCATCTGCCTGTTATCCGTCCCGGCCCTAGCGGTACTGGGCGTCGGCCGCGCGGTCTTCCGCGATCTGCTTTTCGTACTTGTCGCCGATGGCGAGCAGCATGTCCTTGCTGTAGACAAGGTCGCCGCGCTTCTCGCCGTGGTAGTCCAGGACGCGCGTTTCGACGATGGAATCGACCGGACACGATTCCTCGCACATGCCGCAGAAAATGCATTTGGTGAGATCGATGTCATAGCGCGTGGTACGGCGCGTGCCGTCCTCGCGTTGCTCGGAATCGATGGTGATCGCCAGTGCCGGACACACGGCCTCGCACAGCTTGCAGGCGATGCAGCGCTCTTCGCCATTGGGGTAGCGGCGCAATGCATGCAAACCGCGGAAGCGCGGACTGGCCGGCGTGCGCTCCTCGGGGTATTGGATCGTCACCTTGCGCGCGAAGAAATAGCGGCCGGTCAAGGCCATGCCTTTGACCAGTTCCACCAGCATCAGGCTGGACAGCAGTTCTTTGATTTTGCCTATCATTCAATTGTCTCCGCAAAGCATCCGCACGATGCAGCCACCATGAGCGAAATGTTTTGCATACTTGCCTCAGTGGAACCAGTGAGCCAGCGGGGTTTGCATCATCCCGCCGACGACGATGATCCACACCAGCGTGATCGGAATGAACACCTTCCAGCCCAGGCGCATGATCTGGTCATAGCGGTAGCGTGGGAAGGTGGCGCGGAACCACAGGAAACAGAACAGCAGGAAGCCGACCTTGAGCAGCAACCACAGGATGCTGTCGGGCAGGAACGGCACCGGCGACAGCCAGCCGCCGAGGAACATCAGCGCGGCCAGCATGCAGACCAGGATCATGTTGGCGTATTCCGCCAGGAAAAACACGGCAAACGCCATGCCCGAGTATTCGACGTGGAAGCCGGCGACGATTTCCGATTCGCCTTCGGCAACGTCGAACGGCGCGCGGTTGGTCTCGGCTACGGCGCTGATGAAATAGATGACGAACAACGGCAGCAGCGGCAGCCAGTACCACTGCCAGAAACCGCCGGCCTGTGCGGTGACGATCTTGCCCAGGTTGAGGCTGCCGGCCGCCATCAGCACGCCGACCAGGGCGAAGCCCATGGCGATTTCATAGGAGACGATCTGCGCCGCCGAGCGCAAGGAGCCGAGAAAAGCGTACTTGGAGTTGGAGGCCCAGCCGGCGATGATGACACCGTAAACGGCGACCGAGGTCATGGCGAGGATGTAGAGCAGGCCGGCGTCGATGTCGGCCAGCACCAAGGTCGCGTCGAACGGCACCACGGCCCAGGCGGCGAAGGCCGGCGCGATCACGAGTACGGGCGCGAGCAGGAACAGCCACTTGTTCGAGGCCGTCGGGATGATGATTTCCTTGAACAGCAGCTTGAGGCCGTCGGCGATCGGCTGCAGCCAGCCGTAACCGACGCGGTTCGGCCCCAGTCGCGCCTGCATGAAGCCGATGACCTTGCGTTCGGCCAGCGTCAGATAGGCCACGCACAGCATCAGCGGTGCGACGATGGCGACAATCTTGGCCATGGTCCATACCACGACCCAGCTCGGGCCGAAAAAATCCTGCAACGCGGTCATCATGCGTTCACCGCCGTACCGGCCGACGCCGCTTCCACAAAAATCTCGCCCATGAGATCGCCGAGCGCCAGGGTGGCGCTATCGCCGGCAATGACGCGTACCACACCCAGCGGCACCCGATCGTCGCGACGTACGGGCAAGATCAGGCTGCCGTCATTCTGCCGCACCGAGACCAGCTGGCCATCGGTCAGGCCGAGCTTGACCAACTGCTCGCCGTGCATGGCGGCGATCGCAGGGGCTTTATGCCGCGTCTTCTGCAACGGCGGCGAACGGCGCACGATGGGGTCGGCCTGGAATTGCGGGATTTCGCCCACGCGCTGCAGACAGTCGGTCTTGATCTTGACAGTAATCTCGATCAGTTCGCGCAGATTGTTGTTGAGCGTGCGCCACACGACTTTCGACGGTTTCTCGCCGCCGAAAATCGCGTCCTTGACTTGCTCCGAGCTGTCGAAATCGAAGCCGGCCAAGCCCAGCGTATTGCCGAGCACGCGCAGCACCTTCCAGCCCGGGCGGCACTCGCCTTGCGGTTTGGTGACAGCGGCAAAGCTCTGCACGCGGCCTTCCATGCTCATGAAAGTACCCGAGGTTTCGGTGAACGGCGCGATCGGCAGCAGCACGTGCGCATCGCGCAGCGCTTCCGACTTGTAGGCGGTCAAGGCCACTACGCATTCGGCCTGCGCCATGGCTTGCGCCGCTTGCGCCGCATTGTGGCAGTCGAGCTCGGGCTCGACGTTGACCAGCAGATAGCCCTTGCGCGGCGATTCCAGCATGGCCTTGGCATGCATGGCCCCATCGGCCGGGATGGCGCCGACCAGGTGCGCGCCGGTGCTGTTGGCAGCCGTCGGCAAAATGCCGAAGGTGGCGCCGCATAGCGAGGCGATGGCCTCGGCCAGGCTGTAGAGTTCGGTGAAACGCGGATGATGCTGGGCGATGTTGCCGAGGAAGATGCCCACGTGCGGGCTGACGAGGTCCATGTCCTTGCCGAGACCGGCCAGGCTTTCCGCCATGGCCTGGGTGTTGTCCCAGACGCGCACGCCGGCCAGCAGATCGTTGAGCGATTTCGGCAGGCACAGCGACAGGCGCTGCAGGCCGGACATGGCCTTGAGGATCTGCGCCAGCACGTTGACCATGTCGTTGGGCGTAGTGATGGCCTGGTGCGTGACCTTCATCAGCGGATCGTCGTCGATCGGATTCACCAGCGACAGTTCGCCGCCCTGGGCGACCGCCTTGCGGATGCGGTGTGCCAGCAGCGGATGCTCGTTGCGCAGATTGGAGCCGACGACGAGGATGCGATCCATGTCCTGCAGGTCGGGAATATTGCAACCCATCCACGGCACGCCCATGCGCT
>CBILOJ010000211.1:0-3621 GCA_966238525.1 uncultured Methylophilaceae bacterium
CCGCGCACCATGTGGTAACGCACACCCGGCAAGTCCTTGACACGACCACCGCGCAGCAGCACGACCGAGTGCTCCTGCAGGTTGTGGCCTTCGCCGCCGATATAGCTGATGACTTCGTAGCCGTTCGTCAGGCGCACCTTGGCGACCTTACGCAGCGCGGAGTTAGGCTTCTTTGGAGTGGTGGTGTAAACACGCGTACAGACGCCGCGCTTCTGCGGGCAGCTTTCCAGCGCTGGCACCTTGCTCTTGGTGACCACTTTCTGGCGCGGCTTGCGCACTAATTGATTAATCGTTGGCATAACTAAGGCCTTTTTATGGTTCAGCTCGCTTAAAAATTACGGGATGGCGTAATGCGCCATCCCGGAAAATCGAGCATTTTATTTAGCGTTGCATCTATTGTCAAGATGAGTATGGTCAGGCAACTTCGGCATTCCCCGGAGTTTCCTCGACCTGCGGCTCTTCGGTATCGTCGATCACAGCGGGGGCGGCATCAATGCCAGCCTCCTGGCGCTTGCGCGTTTCGTGGTAGGCGAGACCAGTGCCGGCCGGGATCAGACGGCCGACGATGACGTTTTCCTTCAGACCACGCAACTCGTCGCGCTTGCCCAGAATCGCCGCCTCGGTAAGGACACGTGTGGTTTCCTGGAACGAAGCAGCCGAGATGAACGAGTCGGTCGACAGCGATGCCTTGGTGATACCGAGCAGCACGTATTCGTAGCTGGCCGGACGCTTGTCTTCCGCGATGACCTGCTCGTTTGCCGTCAGCACATCGGCGCGCTCAACCTGCTCACCCATGATGAAGTTGGTATCCCCGGCATCGGAAATACGCACGCGGCGCAGCATCTGCCGCACGATCACTTCAATGTGCTTGTCGTTGATCTTCACGCCCTGCAGACGATAAACGTCTTGCACTTCGTCGATGATGTAGCGTGCCAGCGCCTCACGGCCTTGCAGACGCAGAATATCCTGCGGATCGGCTGGTCCGTCGACGATGCTCTCACCCTTGGTCACGACCTGACCATCATGCGCAGTGACGTGCTTGTCCTTAGGAATCAGATACTCATGGGTAATGCCGTCGAGGTCGGTGAAGACCAGACGCTGCTTGCCCTTGGTATCCTTGCCGAACGACACGGTACCGGTGACTTCGGCCAGCAGGCCGGCATCTTTCGGCGAACGCGCCTCGAACAGCTCAGCCACCCGCGGCAGACCGCCGGTAATGTCGCGCGTCTTCGACGATTCCTGCGGAATACGCGCCAGCACTTCACCCACGCCGACTTCCTGGCCGTCCTTCACGGTAATGATGCAGCCCAGTTGGAAGGTGACATTGACCGAACTATCGCCGCCGGCAACCTTGACCTCATTGCCCGCAGCGTCGAGCAGCTTGACCTGCGGACGCAAACCCTTGCTCTGGCCGCCGCGCTGCTTGGGATCGATGACCACAAGCGAAGACAGGCCGGTTACGTCGTCGATCTGCTTGGCAACGGTCACGCCTTCTTCGACGTTCTCGAATTTCACGCGACCGGCGTACTCGGTAATGATCGGCCGCGTATGCGGATCCCAGGTCGCCAGCGCTTGACCGGCCTTGATCTGATTGCCATCGCCGACTTGCAGCGTGGCGCCGTAAGGCACCTTGTGGCGCTCGCGCTCGCGACCGTTTTCATCCTGTACGACCACCTCACCGTTGCGCGAGATGACCACCTGCTCATTGCGCGCATTGGTCACGTAACGCATGGTCGAATTGAAGCGCGCCACACCGTTGGACTTGCTCTCGGCCTGGCTCACCGAAGCCGTACGCGAAACCGCGCCACCGATGTGGAAGGTCCGCATCGTGAGCTGGGTACCTGGCTCGCCGATCGATTGTGCCGCGATGACGCCCACAGCTTCGCCCATGTTGATGAGCTTGCCGCGGCCAAGATCGCGACCATAACACTTGGCGCAAATGCCGTAGCGCGTATCGCAGGTCAACGCCGTACGCACCTTGACTTCGTCGATACCGAGCGCATCGATATGCTCGACTTCATCTTCGGTCAGCAGCGTACCGGCTGCATACACAACGTCCTGCGTTTCCGGATGCAGAATGTCGAGCGCAGCAACGCGGCCGAGGATACGATCATGCAACGGCTCGATCACTTCACCGCCCTTGACCAGCGCCTTGGTTACCAGACCTTCGCTGGTGCCACAATCATGCTCGGTGACGACCAGATCCTGCGTCACATCGACCAACCGGCGTGTCAGATAGCCCGAGTTGGCCGTCTTCAATGCCGTATCGGCCAGACCTTTACGCGCGCCGTGGGTGGAAATAAAGTACTGCAGCACGTTGAGGCCATCGCGGAAATTGGCCTTGATCGGCGTTTCAATAATGGAGCCGTCCGGCTTGGCCATCAAACCGCGCATACCGGCCAGCTGACGCACCTGGGCAGCGGAACCGCGCGCACCGGAGTCGGCCATCATGTAAATCGCGTTGAAGGATTCCTGGCGCACCGGCTTGCCGTCTTTGACAACAGGCTTGCCTTCGGCGTCGAGCACAGTCTCTTCCCGCAGTTGCTTCATCATGGCATCAGCCACCTTGTCGCCGGCACGGCCCCAGATATCGACCACCTTGTTGTAGCGCTCGCCCTGCGTCACGAGACCCGAGACGTACTGGTCCTCGATTTCCTTGACCTCGGCTTCGGCCGAAGCGATGAGCTGGCCCTTCTCGGGCGGCACCAGCATGTCGTTGATGCTGATCGAAATACCGGCACGCGTCGCGTAGGTATAACCCATGTACATGAGCTTGTCGGCCAGGATCACGGTCTCGCGGATGCCGACCTTGCGGAAACCGGCATTGATCAGGCGAGAAATTTCCTTCTTCTTCAGCGCCTTGTCGATCAAGCTGAATGGCAGGCCTGCAGGCAGGATTTCCGACAGCAATGCACGACCGACCGTGGTTTCATAACGCGTGATCTTCTCGCGCTTTTCGCCGCCGGCATCAATTTCGCACTCCTTGAGACGCACCGTAATGCGTGCATGCAGATCGATCAGGCCGTTGTCGTAGACACGCTGCACCTCGGCGATATTGGCGAAACGCATGCCCTCGCCGCGCGCGGCTACCTTCTCGCGTGTCATATAGTAGAGACCAAGCACGATATCCTGCGACGGCACGATGATGGGCTCGCCGTTGGCGGGAGAAAGCACGTTGTTGGAGGCCAGCATCAGCGTGCGTGCTTCCATTTGGGCTTCCAGCGATAACGGTACGTGGACGGCCATCTGGTCACCGTCGAAGTCGGCGTTGAATGCCGCGCAGACCAGCGGATGCAGCTGGATTGCCTTGCCTTCAATCAGTACCGGCTCGAATGCCTGGATGCCGAGGCGGTGCAGCGTCGGCGCACGGTTCAGCAGAACCGGATGCTCGCGGATGACGTCCTCGAGAATATCCCAGACTTCCGGACCTTCCTCTTCCACCTTTTTCTTGGCAGCCTTGATCGTGGTTGCCAGGCCCAGCACTTCGAGCTTGTGGAAAATGAAGGGCTTGAACAGCTCCAACGCCATCTTCTTCGGCAGGCCGCACTGATGCAGCTTGAGCTGCGGGCCGACCACAATGACGGAACGACCGGAGTAATCGACGCGCTTACCGAGCAGGTT
>CBILOJ010000212.1:0-3611 GCA_966238525.1 uncultured Methylophilaceae bacterium
TAGACACAGTAGATCTTGTTATCGGTCACATAGCTTTCCACCCACTGGATCTGCGGGCCCATGTCGCGCAGCACGCCGCACGATGTGGCCGCCACGCCTTGCATTTCGTCCGGGGTCAAGGCGCCGGCATTGGGGATTTCGCGTTCGATCAGGTACTTGGGCATCAGGGTCTCCTTCGGTTGCTGTTCAGTCTTCCCATTCCAGCTCGGGATAGAGAATGTTGACGTTGCGCCGGTTGACGATGCCGAACAGCACCCATTTGTCCTTTTCGGATTGGCCGGCGTGGTCCATCGAATAGTTGAGGTCGTTGCCGGCCTTGATGTCGCCGCGCACGTCTTTCAGCAAGGTTTCGAGATAGGTTTTTTCCTTGCTCCAGGCCTGGTCCGGCTGATGCGAAATATGGCCGTGGCCGGGAATGACGGTAGTGGCGGGCATGGCTTCCAGCTTGGGTATGGCGGCCAGCCAGCCCTTGATGTCGCCGTCGAGCGAGGGCGTGCGTTCGGAGAACAGCAGGTCGCCGGTCCACAGGGTTTTCGTCTTTTGGTCGTAAACGGTGAGATCAGTATCGGTGTGGGCGGTGGGCCAGGTAGCGAGCTTGAGGGTACGGTTGCCGAGGTCCAGCGTCTTTTCACCTTCGACCTTAAGCGTCGGCAGCACAATTTCGCTGCCCTCGGCCTTGTCGCCGAGCTCTTGCTTCAAATTGCGCAGATAGGTGTCCTGGCTGGCGTATAGCTGCTGCGCCAGCTTGGCGTTGCCGACGAAGGCCGGCTTGTCGTCGACAAAGGCGGCATTGCCGAAGATGTGGTCGGGATGGACGTGGGTGTTGACGACGTATTTGATCGGCAACTTGGTGACGGCGCGGATGGCTTCATGCAGCGACTTGCCGACTAGATAGGAGCCGCCGGTATCGACTACCGCCACCGCATCGTCGCCGACGATGAAACCGATGTTGGCAATATCGCCGTGGTAGTTTTCGTCGAAATCCTCATGCACGCCTTCATGCACATAGATACCATCGGCGACCTTGTGCATTTCCAGCGGCGCTGCCCCTGCTAGAAACGGGACGAACAGGATGGCGAAAATCACACTGTGCCGCAGGCTATGCATTAAATTCATCACAGTACCTGAACGTCGGTTTCCTGATGGAATTCGCCGCCTTCGTTGTCATGGATGGTGACGCTGAGCTTGCCGCTTTGCTGCGGTATGAAGTTGAACCGGATGTTGGGGTCTTCGCTGATGCCGATGAAAGTATCGGCCACCATGACCGGCTCGCCATTGAAGTTGACTTCGATCTTGTTGACGAAAAACGCCGGCCAATAGCCCATGGAAACGAGGTCGCGCTGCAGGCCGGTGAACATCGGGTGCTTGATCAGCAGCTTGGCTTCGGCCACTTCGCCGGCCTTGACCGGCTTCACCGCCAGCTTCATCTTGCCGGCGCCCTTCTTGGCTGCTTCGCGATCACCGCTGATGGTGCCGCCGCAGCCGCCGCTGGCGCGTACGCCGGCCGCATTCACGTAGAACTTGCCGTCACTGGTCTCGGCGACGACATGGACGTAAGCATCCACTTCCAGCCGAATGCGCGTGGAAATGGCGGCCTTGCCGCTTTTGGGGTTGAAATGGAATATTGCGGCCAAAGGCACCGGGTTGCCGTCGACGATGACCGATACGTTCTTCACGTATTTTTCCGGGGTCATCGGGTAATCGATATCGAAAGCGAACGGCACCTGGGCACCGCTTTCGGCGCGGTAGGGCGCTGTGATATGGATGAAATCCCCCTGCTCAACCTGCTTGCCGGGGAAGAAAGACTTCTGCAGATTATCCCAGTATTTGTCGCTGGGTTCGGCGTGCGACGCCGCGGAAAACATCACTGCCATCAACACCAGCATCGTTCTGATCAATGCGCGCATCTTGCAAATTCCCCATGAAGTTATATTATACCGACTAGTTGGTATGTTATTCCTCTATACAGCTTTGTCAAGGCAGCCAACCGTTCAGTTCAATGGGGAACCCGATAAGCCGATGGCGCAGCACCGCAACATGAAAGCCACAACCACCTGTTCCGCCCGCGAGCGCATGCTGCTGGCCGCGCGAGGCCTCATCCTGTCACGCGGTTTTGCCGGCATGACAGTGGATAGCGTCTGTGCACAGGCAGGTGTGACCAAGGGCGGTTTCTTCCACCACTTCGGCAGCAAGGATGGACTGGGCAAAGCGGTGCTCGGCCAGTTCTGGCAGGATGTGGCCGAACGCCAGGCCCAGGCCGGCTTCAAGACGGCGCCCAATCATCTCGATTATGTGCTCGGCTACCTCGACCATGCGATCGAAGCCTATCAGGACCCAGTGGTCAGGCAAGGCTGCATGCTGGCCATTTTCACCATGGAGCTGTCCGAAACCAATCCCGGTCTTTATCGCACGTCGGCCGAATACTTCCAGATCTGGAAGGCCGAGCTGGTCGGCATGTTCAGCCAATTGCAGGATGAGCTGTCGATTGCGGACTTCGATGCAGTGGCCTGGAGCGAGCTCTTCATTGCCACGCTGGAAGGCGCCCTGCTGCTATCCAAGTCCAGCGGCGACGTCGGCGTCATCGTACGCGCGCTTTCCCTCTATAAAAAACAGCTGCTGCTCAGCTTGGGCGCCTGATCCCGGGCAAAAAAAACCTGCCCTTAAGGCAGGTAGCGGAGGAACGGTAACGACGAGCGGGCGTCAGGCCATGACACCGCCGCGCAATGCACTGCCGGCGGATGCCTGGCCATCCGGGCCATAGAACTGGCCGGTCTGGCGCGTGCCATGCAGCACGTCGAGTACTTGTTTGTTGCGATTGAAATGCTTGTTGATAAGCAGGCCGTTGACGCGATTGGCTTCCTTGCCGCGCGTCAGCAGGTCCTGGAATTCGCTCCAGCGGATGGTGAGATTGTCGCTCTGCTGGTGTTGCAGCCATTGGCGCATGCCGGCTTCGTCGGCGCTGTAGCCGATCTCCGTCAGCGCCAGGTAGCGCTTGTGCGAGGCCTGGCTCAGTTGCTGGATAAGGCTGGATTTCCGCTCCAGCAGATCTTCCATGCGATCGATTTCACCGCTGGTGAGGATGCCCAGTTCACTGGCCAGCACGTCGAGCAATCGGGCGGCAAGCTGGCGTTCGGTATCGAATGAAATCGGATGCATGGAGTTCCCCGGTTTACTTCTGCCGTGCCAGCAAATCCTGCACGGTATTGATCAGGCCGTCGGCAATCTTGCCGGCGTCGATTTGGAATTCGCCGTTGCTGATGGCGAGCTTGATGGCTTCCACCTTGTCGGCGTCGTAAACATTGTCCATGGCTACATTAGCCTCAAGCGATTGCAGTTGGGCCGACAAGGGCGACAGGGTGACATTGCCCTGCTCGCTGGCGGCGGCCGGTGCGGTCTCCGATTTCCTGGGCGCCTTGGCGTCACCATTGTCGCCGGCGATGCCGATGTTCTTCTGAAGAGCGTCGGTAATATTCATGATTGCTTCATCCTAAATTTGAAATGCGGCCATGCTTCACACTTTTATCGGCAGGCGCGCAGCAAACTTTAATAGTAGCCTGTATTAGGCCGCTAGAACGTAACTTCAACCTGGCCGCCGGGCCGTGCCACGCCGC
>CBILOJ010000213.1:0-3595 GCA_966238525.1 uncultured Methylophilaceae bacterium
GATAACAAAATCTAAGCGCGGAGAAACAAAAATGTCTTATATCAGCCGAATTATCATTGCAGCCTCTTTGTTGGCGGCCAGCTCAATTGCGATGAGTGCAGAAGTTTGCAAAGTCTCCATGATGGGCCGCGTCTGCTTCGAAGACGGCAGCGCAGAAGCTACGGCTGCCCACATGAAGGGTGACGCTGTAGCAGAAGCGGCTAAGAAGAACACTGAAGCCACTGCTGCTGTAATGGCTGACGGTGCAAAGAAAGTGGCTGTTAACAAGTAACAGTTTATAAGCTGAAATAAAGGCTTGCGTCCATGGCAAGCCTTTTTCAATTGTTGTTGCCTCGATTGACACCATACGTTCGAACGTAGCCTCTACAAGCAGGCTAAATCCCTTCAGCTGACCAGGCGGCAGCATCAGCTAATAAAGTTGAAATAATTAAAATTCCTCAACTGCACCTCCCTCTTTCTCTTGGAAACAAAATGACGGTTAAACAAAAAATGTACCTCCTGCTATCGATTGCAACCGTAGGCTTGGTTGTTCTGGCGGGGCTTGCGAGGTATCAATTGGATCGCGTTTACGACATTACCAACTATTCCAATCTGCGTTCGATTCCAAGTGTGGAAGCGCTGGATAACATACGTGCCGAATTCGAAACCTTGAATAGCCTCATCTGGCAGCACATGGCCACAACCGATAATGCGGATATGGGTGCCATTGAGAAGGAAGTGGCTGAAGTTCATCTGAAGCTGACCAACAGTCTCGAAAATTACGGCAAGCTTTACATTGCCGATACGCATGACAAAGAACTGCTCGAGCACGACCAGCAAGTGTTGTCTGAATATGATGTGCTGGGTGGCAGTGTATTGACGACCTCGCTCGCCAACAAGAAGGAAGAGGCCAGGGATCTGTTGCTTGATGGCCGGCCCATCATCAAGAAGATGCAGAAAGCGCTTGATGATCATCGTAAATACAACGTCAAGCTAGGCATGGAAAGCGCCTCGCAAGCGGCCTCCATCAAGGCGGAAGCCTCCATGCTCTTCGTCGGCATCGCGGTCACGATTTTGACCCTGATGATCGCGATCGGCCTTTACCTTACGCGCAGCCTGTTGAAGCAACTGGGTGAAGAGCCGGCGCGCTTGGCGCAGATCGCCAATGCCTTCGCCGATGGCGATCTCAACACCCCGGTTAAGGTAAAAGAAAACGACCGCAGCAGCATTGCTTATGCCATGAGCGTGCTGCAGAAAACGCTGACCGATTTGATCGCGTCGCTCAACCACGTCAGCGCCCAGCATGAACGCGGTGAAGTGGATACCAAGCTGCACGCGGACCGATTCAAAGGCCATTACGCCCAGATGGCGACCGGCATCAACGGCATGACTGCAGGTCATATCGAATCCAACCGCAAAGCCATGGCCGTGGTAAAAGCTTTCGGCGAAGGTGATTTCTCGGCTGAACTGGCCTTGTTCCCAGGTAAGCAGAGAGTGATCAATGAGACCATCGAAGAAGTCCGTGCCAACCTGCAATTGCTGATTGAAGATGCGGATGCTTTGGTCAAGGCCGCGATTGCCGGCAAGCTCTCGACCCGGGCCGATGCAAGCCGGCATAAAGGCGATTTCGGCAGAATCATCGCTGGGGTCAATCAAACGCTGGATGCGGTGATCACGCCGATTAACACCGCCTCGCAATATATCGCCCGTATCGCTAGCGGTGATATTCCCGCTCCTATTAGCGAAAATTACAACGGCGACTTCAATACCTTGAAGGAAAGCCTCAACACCTGTATTCACGCCATCAACAAATTGATTGCCGATGCCACCATGCTTTCCGAGGCTGCCACGCAAGGCAAGCTGAATGTGCGGGCTGAAGCTGCAGCGCATACCGGCGATTTCCAGAAAATCATCAACGGGGTCAATGAGACGCTCGATGCCGTCATTTCCCCGTTGAATGCGGCGGCTGATTGTGTTTCCAGAATCGCGCAAGGCGACATTCCCGATCCTATAACCAAGACCTATGCCGGTGAATTCAATACGCTGAAGCAGAACCTGAACACTTGTATTTCCGCGGTGCATGCCTTGATCCAGGATGCGCAGATGCTGGCAAATGCGGCAAAGCAAGGCAAGGTTTACATACGCGCGGATGACAGCAAACATCAGGGGGATTACCAGCGCATTATTCGCGGCGTGAATACCACGCTTGAGCTGATCACTTCGCCCATACGCGCGGCAAAGGAAGCAGCCGAGGCCATCAATACAGCGGCTCGTGAAATCTCGCAAGGCAATAACGATCTTTCTCGGCGGACTGAAGCCCAGGCTTCCGCACTTGAGGAAACGGCATCCAGCATGGAGCAGCTGGCAGGCGCGGTAAAACACACTTCCTTGAATGCTGATGAAGCGAATCAACTCGCGACTGAAGCTTCAACGATCGTTGAGAGCGGTAGCAGTGCCGTTGATCAAGTCGTGAATCGTATGCTTGATATTCAGGCCAGCTCGAAGATGATTGAGGAAATCACCTCAGTCATCGACAGTATTGCCTTCCAGACCAATATTCTGGCACTGAATGCCGCGGTAGAAGCCGCGAGAGCCGGAGAGCAAGGCAGGGGCTTTGCGGTCGTGGCTTCCGAAGTGCGCAATCTTGCCCAACGTTCCTCTGCTGCAGCGAAGGAAATCAAAACCCTCATTGCCGACTCGGTAGATATAGTAAACGACGGTAGCAGGCTTGCCAGTGCTGCGGGCGAAACAATGGCTGAGATACTGGCCTCGGTGCAGAAAGTTACCATCATCATGGCGGATATAGCCTCTTCCTCTGCAGAGCAGAGCGCCGGCATCAATCAGGTCAACTCCGCGGTGATGCAAATGGATAATACGACCCAGCAGAATGCTGCGTTGGTCGAAGAAGCCGCTGCAGCCGCAGAAGCCTTATTGGAACAAGCGGCTAATCTGGTATCTGCAGTTGAAGAGTTTGAAATTGCTCCACCTTCATTCAGCGTAAATACTGCTAGCGCAGAGTATGGCCTTAAGCTGGTTTCCCGCTAGAAGCAATAAAGCTGTGTATTGAACCTAATGGGGACGGAGGTAGGTGGTAGGCGCTTTTTGAAAGTGCGTACTCATATTCTTACTTGTGAGCCCGCGAGCTTGACCGTGTTACGGAAGATGGGCGCAGGCTAGGGTAAAGCGGACGAGCATGCTAAATTCCATCTCTTCCCATGACCAACAAAAGGAATCCGATGGCTGTTGCATACGAGAGGCTGACCAGCGCCTTCCGTGAGTTCTTTGATTCGGAGAAGGCGAGCGGCGTCTTGCTCATCATCTCCACGGTCATCTCGCTCATCTTCGCCAATTCTGTCCTGGGGCCGCATTACCTGGATTTCTGGCACTATCCCTTTGCCGGGTTGAGCGTCGAGCTGTGGGTGAATGACGGCTTGATGGCGATCTTCTTTCTGCTGATCGGGCTCGAGCTGGTGAGGGAGCTCAACGACGGCGAGCTTTCCGACCTCAAGAGCGCCATGCTGCCCATCATCGCCGCCCTGGGTGGCATCGTGGTGCCGGCGTCTATCCATTTCTACTTCAATGCCGGGACGCCCACGCAAGCGGGCATCGGCATTCC
>CBILOJ010000214.1:0-3594 GCA_966238525.1 uncultured Methylophilaceae bacterium
AGATGGCGCTGTCGGGCGACAGCCGGGCCAGTTCGGCCATGGGGCCGAGGTCGCTCTTCACCACCATATAAGCTACGCCGCCGACCAGGGCCGCCTTGGACAGCGCCTTGATCAGTTCGACCAGCGCGTTCTTGGAGAACATGTTGGCGATGCCCTTGAGCGGATTCATGCGAGCGAAGTTGGGCAGCAGCGCCTTGGAGCTTATATTCCAGCCGCCGATCAGTGCAGGCGAGGCGAGCTCCACCACCATCAGCAGCAGCGCCAGCGGCGCAAAAGCGGTGATCAGATCGAGCAGCGATTGCCCGGTGCTGGCGGCCAGCAGGGCGGGGTCGAACAGGGTCTCGCGATCGAGAGTCAAGCCGTCGGTCAGTGTTTTTTGCAGCGCGGCGGCGAGATGGCCGCCCAGCATCAGGAAGCCGAGCCCGGCCGCCAGCAGCATGCTCATCGACGCCAGCTCGCGCGAGCGCGGCACGTCGCCTTCCTCGCGCGCCTTCTCCAGGCGCCGCGGGGAGGCGGCTTCGGTCTTCTCGAGATCGCTTTCTTCGGCCATTGCTACTCCTGTTTATCGGGTCCGGTGCAGCACCGGGCTTTGTTCAGGAGGGATTATTGGATAAGGCCTGTTGATTGCATTCGGGGAATAAGGGGGTGAAAACGCCGTAATCCTAAAGAAGCGGAAAAAGCTGCCGATAAGAGCGCAGGTGTCCTACATGAGAATTTTTTGCCTGCAAAATGAAAAGGGGCATTTTGTGACGAAATGTTGGAAATTACCTTAAATCAATCATGGGCTTATCGAATATCTGAAATTTTTTTCAAAAATTTCCTAAAGTTTACGGCTGAGCTGTCGTTAGTTAGCTTGATATTGCATGAAATGCATCTTGGCGAAAGACCGAAATAGAAAAATAAGTAATTGAATCCATAGTAAAATTGCATTGTGTGGCCGCCCGCTCCAGGCGCTGTGCAAATGACAATACGGCAGAGCCCGCGACGGTGTTTGTAAGACAAACTCCGTCAGCGGGCTTGCTCGCTTGTCTTACAAAAAATACCGACAGACTCCGCTGTGTCCTCCGCAGGCTCAGGTTCATTATTCGCTCAACCGCAAGCACCTTGTAACAATGTGTAATTGAAAGGGGAAGCAAAATGACCGAAGCAGACATCATGGACGAAATCAGGGACGCCAATTTGAGCTATCTCATGCTGGCGCAAAACATGATCCGCCAGAACCGTGCCGCCGCCATTTTCCGGCTTGGCCTCAGCAGCGAGATCGCCGACCTGCTCGATGGCCTGAGCAGTGCGCAGCTGCTCAAGCTCGGTGCCTCCAACATGATGCTGGCGCGCTTCCGTTTCGACGACAGCGCCATCCTCGGCATGCTGACCAATTACAACAAGGCCGGCGCACAAGCCAAGGCGCACGCCGCCATCCTCATGGCAGGCCAGCCTGTCGAAGAAATCGCCTGACCTTACGCCCGCAGGAGAACAATCATGAATAAGAAAAGCGTAGTCAGCGATGCAGAACAGGTCCAACTGGCCATACGCCTGATCAAACTCGGCGCCCGTTTGCAACTGCTGGAATCGCAAACGACGATTTCGCGCGAGCGCCTGATCAAGCTGTACAAGGAACTCAAGGGCGTATCGCCGCCCAAGGGCATGCTGCCGTTCTCCACCGACTGGTTCCTGACCTGGCAGCCCAATATCCATTCCTCGATTTTTCTCAACATCCATAACTTCCTGTTGAGCTATGCCGACGTCGAGGGCATCGAAGCCATCATCACCGCCTACCAGCTCTACCAGCAGCAGGTGAAGGATGAAAGCGACGACGAGCCCGTGCTGTCGCTGACGCGCGCTTGGACCCTGGTGCGTTTCGTCGAGAGCAAGATGCTGACTTTGCACGCCTGCTCTCGCTGCAGCGGCCAGTTCGTGGTCAATGCCTACGACCTGCACAATGACTACGTCTGCAGCCTGTGCCACGTGCCTTCGCGCGCCGGCAAGACCAAGAAGACGGCATTGACGATCAACAACAATCCCATCGAACTCAGCGCCTAGGCGCTATCCACGCCGAGACCCTTGCATGGGTCTCGGCGACCTCAAGTTCAGTCCATAAACTCCGTTAAAGAGATGAAGCTGTAATCGGCACTTTTTCCGCCGATTGCAACCGCGGCCCGTTCGTTATGCTGGGCCCAATTGCAGTACCGGAAGCGCCAGGCTTCCCGTCATCTGGAGCTGAACATTGTTTGTCATCATCGGTTATCTCGTCGTGTTGGGCGCCGTATTCGGCGGCTTCGCACTCGCCGGCGGCCATTTGGGCGCACTCGTGCAGCCCGTGGAGCTGCTCATGATCGGCGGCGCTGCGCTCGGCGCATTTTTCGTCGCCAACGACGCGCGCGCGATCAAGGCGACCTTCAAAGCCTTGCCCAGTATCTTCAAGGGCGCCAGATACACCAAGTCGCGCTACATGGATCTGTTGGCGCTGCTGTTTGAAATCCTCACCAAGATCCGGCGCGACGGCACGATGGCAATCGAGAAGGATATCGAAAACCCGGCCGAGAGCCCGCTGTTTTCCAAGTACCCAGAGTTGTTGGGAGACCACCACCTGGTCGATTTCATCGTCGACTACCTGCGGCTCATGGTGTCCGGCAACATGGATGCGTTCCAGATTGAAAACCTCATGGACAACGAGATCGAAACGCACCACCAGGAAGGCATGGTGCCTTCGCTGTGCATCGCGCGCGTGGCCGACGGCATGCCGGCGTTCGGCATCGTCGCCGCCGTCATGGGCGTGGTGCATACCATGGAATCGATCGGCCTGCCGCCGGCCGAGCTCGGCGTATTGATCGCGCACGCGCTGGTCGGCACCTTTCTCGGCATCCTGCTTGCCTACGGTTTTGTCGGCCCGGTCGCCAACCTGCTCGAGCAAAAGGTCGACGAGTCGACCAAGATGTTCCAGTGCGCCAAGGTCACCTTCCTCGCCAGCCTCAACGGCTATGCGCCGACCATTGCCGTCGAGTTCGGCCGCAAGGTGCTGTATTCGACCGAACGTCCTGCCTTCCTCGAGCTGGAAGAGCACGTCAAGCAGACGAAAACGAAATGAAGCGCATGAATTACATGGAAGTCTGTCATGGCTGAAGCCGGCCGCACCATCATCGTCAAGCGCATCAAGAAGCCGGCGCACCGCCATCACGGCGGTGCCTGGAAGATCGCCTATGCCGATTTCGTCACGGCGATGATGGCGTTCTTTTTGCTCATGTGGCTGGCCGGCACCATCTCGAGCAGCAACCTCAAGGGCATCGAGGAATATTTCAAGACGCCGCTCAAGGTGGCGCTGACCGGCGGTCCCGCCGTCGGCAACAGCAAGAGCGTGCTCAAGGGCGGCGGCAAGGACCTGCTGGAGGAAGCGGGCCAGACGCGCAAGACCGATATCCAGAAAACGGTCAAGAAAACCGATCTGAAGAGCGCAAAAGAGCAGGTGGAAAAGGCCGAGCAGAAGCAGCTGGAAGCGCTCAAGGAAAAACTGGAAGCGGCCATCGACGCCAGTGCGACCTTGAGCCAGTTCAAGAAGCAATTGCTGATCGACATTACCAGCGAAGGCCTGCGCATCCA
>CBILOJ010000215.1:0-3593 GCA_966238525.1 uncultured Methylophilaceae bacterium
AGTATATTCGTCGTATTGAAATGCACATTCAGCGCGGACTTGCTGCGGTAGAGGCGTCAGGCCGCAAGAGCCTGGGCCATGATGAGCCAGGCTTGCTTGTGCTTATGCTTGTGTATCGATAGTTCAAACATGACTATCCCCTGCCTGCGTGATACAGACAGGGGATAATCCGGACGATGGTATTGCCGCCAGGTGGCTGAAATCTGGCACCCTGGCGGCAATTTGTTGCTAGTGCGTTACGCGCGCAACACCGCCGCTTTCGACGATACGGACCTTGTCGCCGGGCGAGAACTGCTCGTCTGCCTCCTGCACCACGGCGATCAGATTGCCGCTATCAAGCTTGACGGTGACTTCGATGCCGTCCTTGCGCGTCAGGCCTTCCTCTGCAGCAGCACCGGCAATGCCGCCGACGACGGCACCGAGAACGCTGGTGATGATCTGGCCGCGTCCGCCGCCGACGGTGCTACCCGCGACGCCGCCAACCACGGCGCCAGCACCACCGCCAATCGGCGTCTTGGTGCCTTCCAGCTTGACCTGGCGTACGCTTTCGACCACGCCGGTCTTGACGGTCTGAATCTGCCGCGCTTCGCCGCGCTGATAGACGCCGCCGGAATTCGAGCTGGCGCATGCGCCCATGAGCAGGGCCATGGCGAGCACGACGGTTACACGTAAGGTTTGCATATACACTCCTTGATAATTACGATCTTGCTTCCAGTTACTGGGTCAGCGACTGGTCTACCAGCGCCTGGCTGTAAATCGACTTGATTTCTTCTTCGCTCGGCTTATGGTTCTGGCCGCCGCGGCTGGCGATCTTGATCGATCCCATGACCGACGCCAGTCTGCCGCACACCGGCCAATCCCAGCCTTGGGCGATGCCATAAAGCAATCCTGCGCGATAGGCATCGCCGCAACCGGTCGGATCCACGACAGCCGAGGCCTCAATGCAAGGGATTTCATGGCGCTGTCCCTCGGCGTAGATGACCGAGCCGCGCGCGCCCAGTGTCACAATCAAAGCCTTGACCTTGGCTGCCAGCGCTTCCTGGGTAAGACCGGTCTTCTCCTGCATTAGTTGCGCTTCATAATCGTTGAGCGCGACATAATCCGCCATCTCGATGAATTGCAGGAGTTCCTCCCCGGTGAACATGGGCAAGCCCTGGCCCGGGTCGAACAGGAACGGGATGCCGGCTTCATGACATTCACGCGCATGCTGGAACATGCCTTCACGGCCGTCGGGAGCAATGACCGCCAGGCTTACGTCCCTGGCGTCGAGCACGCTGTTGGCATGCGCATGGTTCATCGCGCCGGGGTGAAACGCGGTAATCTGGTTGTCGTCGAGGTCGGTAGTAATGAAGGCTTGTGCGGTAAAGCTGCCGGGAATGGTTTTGACATGGGTGGCAGCGAGCTTGTTGCTGTCCAGCCATTCGGCATAGTTGGCGAAGTCCTCGCCCACTGTCGCCATGATCAGCGGGTTGCCGCCCAGCAATTGCAGATTGTAGGCGATATTACCTGCGGTGCCGCCGAATTCGCGGCGCATTTCCGGCACCAGAAACGCAACATTGAGGATGTGGATTTTTTCGGGCAGGATATGGTGCTTGAATCTATCCTCGAACACCATGATGTTGTCGTAGGCCAGGGAACCGCAGATCAGGATATGCATTGCTTCTGTTCTTCATATAAAAAAGCCCATTATCCCGGTGCCGGCACACAGCGGCAAGCTTCGGACATGGCATGAACAATCTCGCCCAGTTGCTGCAGCAGTGGCAGCAGACACCGTCCAAAATACTGTACCGCCAGTATGTCGATCAGGCATGGCGCGATTACGATGCGGCGGGCCTGCTGGCGCTCGCGGCGCGCTGGCAGGCAGGCTATCGTGCCGCCGGCATGGTTGCAGGCGACAGGGTAGCGCTCTGTCTCAAGAACGGCGTGCAGTGGGTGGCGGCGGATCTTGCCGCCCACGGTCTGGGGCTGGTGATCGTGCCGCTGTATGCCGACGACAATGCCGACAATATGGCCTGGTGCCTTGAGGATTCCGGTGCTGCGCTGCTGATCGCCGACCATCTGCGCTTCATGCCGGCACTGCAGAAAGCGTTATCGGGCAATTTGCCGCAGATCGTGCTGGTGCGCGGAGAGACGAGCGCGCCTGCGATTGCCGTGGAAAATTGGCTGCCGGCCGAGGCGCCGCCGTTCGTGGTCGAGTCTGGTGGATCAGATGCGCTCGCCACCATCGTTTATACCTCGGGCACCATGGGCCGATCCAAAGGCGTGATGCTGTCGCATCGCAACATCCTGGCCAACGTCGCCGCCATACTTGAAGTCCATCCTATTTATGAAACGGACGTGCTGCTCTCGGTATTGCCGCTATCGCATATGTTCGAGCGCACCGGCGGTTATTACCTGCCATTGCGTGCCGGCGCCAGCGTGACCTATTGCCGCGGCATCAGCGAACTGGCGCAGGACATGGCCGAGCAGCGGCCGACCGTGATCATGGCCGTGCCGCGGTTGTTTGAACGCATCTTGGTGCGCATCGACGAGCGCCTGGCGCAATCACGACTGCAGCGCTTTCTGTTTTATCTGGCGGCGCGGGCCGGTTGGCGCCGCTTTCAGGGGAAAACCAGATTTTACGATAGGCTGCTGATCCGGTTGCTGCATCCCAGAATCTCTGTACCGTTACTGGCGCGCATGGGTGGGCGCTTGCGGCAGGCCGTCATGGGCGGCGCCGCACTCGACCGCCGCGTGGCGGAAACACTGATCGGACTTGGCGTGCCTCTGCTGCAGGGCTATGGCTTGACCGAGGCGTCGCCGGTGGTGGCGGTCAACCGCTGCGACAACAACGATCCGGCATCGGTGGGCGAGCCGCTGCCCGGCATCGAAACCCGGCTCAGCGAAAAGGGCGAGCTGCTGGTGCGCAGCCTCTCTGTGATGCAGGGATACTGGAATAACGCGCCTGCTACACGCAAGATCATTGACGAAGCAGGCTGGCTGAATACTGGCGACATTGTAGAAATTCGCCAGCGGCGCATCTATATCCGCGGGCGCAGCAAAAATATCCTGGTGCTTTCCAACGGTGAAAAAATCGCGCCCGAGGATATCGAAAGCGCGGTTCTGGAAGATGACGCATTCGAGCAGGTCATGGCGGTGGGCGAAGCACGCCCGTATCTGGTGTTATTGGCGGTAAGCGCCAATGCTGATGAACAGGCGCTGTTGCGACGCGCCAATGAACGTATCCGGCATTTGCCGCGCTATGCCAGGATCAGGCGCGTGGTCGCGCTCAAGGAGGCGTGGAGTATGGAGAATGGCTTGCTTACGCCCACGCTCAAAATCAAGCGTGCCGCCGTTTACGAGCGTTATCTGCCGCAGATCGAGCAAGCATATCGCGGCGCCTGAATAGCCGCGCCAACTGGATGATCAGCCTTTGAGTGCGCTGTCGATGAGGATGCGCGAAGCTTTCTTGGCGTATTGCATGGCACCGGATCCGCGCTGGATTTGCTCGGCTTGCATCGCGCCCTCGATCAGCAGCGATAGCTGCAAGGCCAGGCCGTCGGCGTCGGCGACCCCGGCTTCGGCTGCCAAGGCGGCAAGATAACGGCGGAACT